>DASTLK010000027.1:0-3574 GCA_035715025.1 Vicinamibacteria bacterium | reverse complement strand
CACCCCGAAGAAGAGAAGCAGGTACGACGCGGTGTAGGTCATGAAGCTGGCCAGGGCCAGGGCCAGCCCGCTCAGGATGGCGCGGAGCCATCCGCGCGCGCCTTGCGCGGTCGCGCGCAGGAACGCCCAGATCGCCGCCATCAGGAAGACCATCATCGGTCCGTCCATGGACGTCGTCGTGAACAGGATGACGCTCGGCACGAGCAGGAACAGGGCCAGCGCGCGGCGGGCCACCGTCTCGCCGTAGAGATCGCGGGCCAGGAAGAAGACGGGGATCGTGGCCAGGGACGCGAACAGGACGGTGGCCAGCCAGGCCGGCACCAGCCCCGGACCGAAGAGACGGCTCACCGCCCAGAGAAACAGGACGGGACCCGGGGGGTGCGTGCGCGAATGGTTCGCCATCACGTCGTTGAGCTGCCGGCGCGGGAAGTTGCGGAGGAAGCTCGCCGGACCCTTCGCTTCGACTCGGGGCACGTCGGCGTAGGACGCGAAGGGCTGCGTGTAGGGATACAGGACCGCGGGCTGGATGCTCCGGTCGTAGGTGGCGATGTAGCCGTCGATCATGCCCACGCTGGTGCCGATCGCGAAGAACAGCGCTATGCAGATGGGCAGCAGGACCGCGGCCCGCACAGTCGTGCGCAGGAAGAGGGCCCGGGCCGAGATCAGCAGCCCGCCGAGCACGGCCAGCGGAGGCAGCGACCACAGGCTGATCGCGCGGCCGGGCCGAGCGATCAAGGGGACGAAGTGCCGCGTGCGCAAGGCGCCCAGCGCCTTGGGATGGCGATCCAGCCACCACTCGGCCTGCAGATGGAACGCGTAGAAGATCGCGGCCACCACCGCGGCCAGGGCCAGGATGGTCCAGAGCGGCGCGACCGGGCGATCCTCGAGCGGCGGGGTGCCGGACATGAAGCCGCTGATTGTACGCGAGCCCTAACGCCGGGGCCGCGCCGGCCGGGACGGGGAGAGCCCGAGGCGCAGCGCATGCGCGCGGATCAGATCGACGAGCTGAAGCGCCGCCGGGGACAAGGGCACCGTCCGGCCGAGGCGCACGAGCGCGCTGTCGCGATGCAGGGGCGCCATCTTCAGGACGCGGATCTCCTTCAGCCGTCCGGCCGCGAGGTCTTCCCCGATGTACGTCCGCGTGAAGAAGCCGGCCCCCACCCGATCCAGCACCATCTGGCGCGCCGCCTCCATCGTCACGTCGACCGGGGTACCCGCCGCCTGCGTGAGGCGCAGGATCTCGGGATGATGGGAGGGCCACCAGCGGAGGCGGAAGAGGGGACGCGCCTTCCGCACGAGCTCCTCCCGGGAGACGGCCTTTCGCGCGGCGAGGGGATGGCGGGGATGGGCGACGAGGACGACCGGCTCGCGGAAGAGGAGCAGCGGGACGAGGCCGGCCGCGCGCGCTTCGGGGGCGGGCCACGTGATGATCGCGATCTCGACGATGCCGTCGAGGAGCATCTCGACCAGCACCTCGTGAGCGCCGGACCTCGCCATGCACTCCACGTCGGGGCGGGCACGCACGAAATCCGCGAGGGCGGCGCCGGCCAGCCCTCCGGCCAGCGACCCGAGCACGCCCAGGCGGACGCGGCCGCGCCGGCCGGACTGGGCGAGGTGCGCCGTCTCGATGCCCTCGTCCAGCACCTGGAGGGCGCGGCGCGCGGCGGGCAGGAAGCCTTCTCCCATCGGCGTGAGCGCGATGCGCCGGCCGCGCGTGAAGAGGGCGCCTCCGACCGCCGCCTCCAGGGCATGGATGCGCGCGCTGATGGCGGGCTGCCCGATGCCGATGGCGAGGGCGGCGCGGCTGAAGCTGCCCTCGCGGGCGATGCGGTCGAAGGCGGTCAGTTGGGCGCGGTCCACGGGCCTGGATTCTAACATCGATGACTTCGATGAGACTGATCACTTCGATCGGCTTGATCGATGACGTCGGAAGGGCTAGGCTGGGGTCCGAAGGAAGACACCATGATCCGACTGGCCGGCCCCGGCGATGCCGCGCAGGTGGCGGCGATCTACGCCCCGCACGTCACCGGCGCCTCGACCTCGTTCGAGGTCGCGCCTCCGGACGCGGCCGAGATGGCAACGCGGATCGCCTCCACGCTCGTCTACGCGCCCTATCTCGTCCTCGAGACCGGAGGAGAGGTCCTCGGCTTCGCCTACGCGTCGAAGCACCGCGAGCGGGCGGCGTACCAATGGTCGGTGGATGTCAGCGTCTATGTCCGCCCGGACGCTCGCCGACGGGGCGGGGGCCGCGCCCTCTACGAGTCGCTGTTCGCGCTCCTGCGCCTGCAGGGGTTCTACGCCGCACATGCCGGCATCACGCTCCCGAACCCGGCCAGCGTGGGGCTGCACGAGGCGCTCGGGTTCCGGCCCGTCGGCGTCTACCAATCCGTCGGCTTCAAGCGCGGCGCCTGGCACGACGTGGGCTGGTGGCAGTTGCCGCTGCGTGAGCGGACGGGCACCCCGGACCCGCCGCGCTCCCTCGCGGAAGCGCACCGGGATTCGGAATGGGAGCGGGCCATGGCCGTGGGCGAGGCGGTGCTGAATCCGCCCCGGGGCGGATAACAGCGGGGATCAGCTGCGAAACGGGCGTAGACGAAGCCGCGCGCACGGCCGCAACACCGGCACGCCGTCGCGCTCGCCTTAACGCTGCCACTACGAAATGGATCGGGATGGTATCTGAAGGCTGGAGTGGCTCCATGCCTCTTCCTACCCGATGTTTCTGAGTCCGTCGAACATACGGATCAGACCAGGAGAGATCTTCAACTCTTTGTCAGCCCGCCTTCGAAAGGCGAGCGCGTGGTTTTCCTGGACGTCATAAAAGAGCCCTGCCTGGTCGACACGAGGGGCACGATGCCCCTGGACGTCAACGAGGGCCACGCCGCCCAGCTTTCGCGGACCGTGTCCGCGGTTGCCGGCCAGCGGGCCGCCGCCCCCTCACGCTGGAAGCCTGTTTCGCGCCTCTCTTATGAGCGACCGTAACGAGCATCCGAAGGGCATCGTTGACCGACGCCGCATTCGGAAAGGCCGCAGAGACATCGGGATCAAGGACCACGATGTTCGAGCTTGACCGATAGCGGTCGTAGTACTTGCCGCGGACCGCACCGCTGAAGTCGTACTCGGGCCGCATGTCGTCGTCAGTCACGCTTCTTTTCGCCTTCTTCATACTTCTTCTTTTCGCCGCCCGAAACCCGGCGTGCGCTGACGAACCTCACTCGGCCGATGCTACCATCGCGCCCTGCCTGCAACGGGGGTCATTCTCGGCCAACGATGAGTTCAGCGGGAGCCACGGGCGCGTGCGCGGCTCGCTCGTGACTGTCTCGGCCGAAACCGATTCACACGGTTAGCAGATAAGAGGTTGTGGCCAGATCGGCGGTCAGCTTCGGTCGGCTACAACAACTAACGGATCTGCCCGTCGCGCTTCTGCTGCGCGATGCGCCGGCTCTCGCGGTTCAGGTCGCGCTCCAGGTCCACGCGCTCGCGCGGGCCGAGGTGGCCGTCGTTGGCGCGGTAACGCAGCTCCTCGGCGCGGATGCGCGCCTCCTGCGCCTCCAGCCGCACGAACTCGCGACCCGTG
>DASTLK010000026.1:0-10677 GCA_035715025.1 Vicinamibacteria bacterium | reverse complement strand
CAGGTCCTCCTCGGGGTCACGCTCGCCCAGTCGCTGGGCGCGGTGCCGGGCGACGTGGTGACCATCACGGCCATGACCGCGAACGGCACGCTCAATGCGCTCGACGTCCGCGTGGCGGGCCTGGTGACCACGGGGCTGCAGGAGCTGGACGCGCGTCTCCTCAAGACGCACCTGGTCACGGGGGAGAGGCTGCTCGGCACCGATCGCGTCTCCTCGATCGTGATCGGACTCGACGACACCGCGCGCACGCAGGAGGTCGGCGACGCGCTGGCCCTCCGGCTCCGCTCCGCGTCGTCCGAGCCCCTCGTCCTCACGGACTGGCGCGCGCGAGCGCCGTTCTACGGACAGGTCCGCGCGCTCTACTCGGGCGTCTTCTGGTTCCTGGGCGGCATCGTGTTCGTGCTGGTCTGCCTGGCCACTTCGAACACGCTGCTCATGTCGGTCATGGAGCGGGTCCGCGAGTTCGGGACGCTGCTCGCCATCGGCACGGGGCGCGGTCAGGTGGCGCTGATGGTGGTCCTGGAGGCGCTCTGGCTGGGCGTGGTGGGAGCGCTCGTCGGCGACGCGCTGGCCGCCGTGCTCGTGATGGCCATCAACGCCGCCGGCATCGAGATGCCGCCGCCGCCGGGCGCGGCCGCGGGTTTCCCCCTGCAGCTCGCGGTCCACCCCTTCGATTTCGTGGCCGTCGTCGGCTTGATGGTGGCGGTGCTGGCGGTGGCGGCGGTCTTCCCCGCGTTGCGCACCGTTCGCCTGCGCATCGTGGACGCGCTGGGCCATGTTTGAGCGCGCGCTCGCTCGCCTTCTGGCCGTTGTTGTGGCCGTTTCCGTTCCCGTCTCCGTCTCCGTGCCCGTCTCCGTCTGTTTGGCCGACCAAGCCCTCTCCCCGGAGGAACTCCTCCGCCGAGCCGACGTGGGCGCCCTCGCCCCCGAGTCCTTCCGCAGCCGGATGCGTTTGACCGCGGGCGACAAGCCTCCCCTCGAGGTAGAGGTCTGGCGGAAGGGCGAGTCGCGGACACTGGTCCGCCTCCTCGGCCCGAAGGAGAGCGGGAAGTACCTGCTCCGCCTGGGCAGCGTGCTGTGGTTCCTGGCCCCGGGCGCGAAGAAGCCGGTCCGTCTCAGCCCTTCGTACCGCCTGCGCGGCAGCGCGACCCTGGACGATGTGCTCGGCCTTCAGTACGCGCGCGACTACAAGGTGGTTTCCGCGGCCGACATCGAGGACGGCCTCGTCGCCCTCGACTTGACGGCGCGCGGGCCGGGTGCGATCTACCCGGCGGTCCGCTACGTGGTCCGCCGCTCGACGCTACGGCCGGTGCGCGCGGAATATCGGGTCCCCAGCGGCAAGGTGGCGACGATCGTGGAGTTCGCGCAGTGGAGCCCCGGGGGACGGCCCTACGCGAGCCGGCTGCTCGTGCGCGACGCACTGCACGGCGGCGCGACGACCGCCGTGGACGTCCTGGAGGTCGAGGCGCGGCCGGTGCCCGAGGGCCTGTTCGACCTGAGCGACGGTGCGGCCCGCAAGAGCTTGGAGATGGCGCCGAGGAGTCCGTGAACACCGCGACGGCACGGACTCCTAATACTAGGAGCGTGTCCCATCCTGGCGGGACACGCTCCTCACCAGAGACGGCGCAAGCAGAACCACTGGTGAGGCGCGCGCCGGATCGCCCACTCGATCTCCCCCGCCAGTCGCTGCACCGCCTCCGCCACGTCGGCATCGCGGTCGGGTGTCCGGGCCACCGTGATCGCCGGCCGGACCACGACGCGGTAGGCGTACGGCCCTTCGCGGAAGCTGAAGACGGGCACCAGCGCGGCCCCGGTGGCGCGCGCCAGCGCTTGCGGCCCGACGGGCAGGGGCATCGGGCGTCCGAAGAGCTGCGCGGTATGCGTCCGGCCGTTCACGCGCGGACGGTCGCCCTGGAGGGCGACCACCTCGCCGCGCCGCAGCGCCTCCGCGAGCGCGATGCCGAGGCGGGGGTCGTCGCTCGCGAAATGCGTGGTGACCCCCTGTGCGCTCATGTCGCGCACGAGTTCTTCGATGAACCGCTGCGCCTCTGGATCCATCTCCTCTTCGCGCACGACGTGCACGGGACGCGGGAGACCGTGGGAGGCGAGGTGCGAGGAGAGCTCCCACTGGCCCAGGTGCGCGGTCACGAAGATCACTCCGCGAGCGGGGTCGGTGGGAATGTGCTCGACGCCGTCGGTCTCGACCCGGAACCTTCCGGGGCGCACCATCTGCTCGTAGCGGGCGCCGTAGCACCACGAGAAGGCTTCGATCGTCCGGTAGATCCGGCGCTGGCGCTCCCAGAACCCGCAGGGGCCGAGCACCACCTCGAGGTTGGCCGCGATCGCGTTGCGGATGTTCCAGAGGACGATCGAGAAGATCGTGCTGCACAGCGCGACCCAGGCGCGGAAGGTGTAGGGGGACAGGACCCCGGAGCGGGCCGCCCGGTAGGGAAGGCGATACCAGAACACGCCGGTCACGTAGAAGGGTCCGAGCAGGCGACGGATGCGGCCCTGCTCCGGGGCGTGCGGCCGGACTGCGCCCCGCGCTTCCGGCGCGTCGTGGGCGCGGGAGCGCGCGGCCGCCGGCGTCACGCCGAAGCTCCGGAGTCGACGGCGAAGGCCTGGCCCGTGATGGCGGTGGCGCGGTCGGAGAGGAGGAAGGCGACCATCTGTGCGACGTCGGGGGGCCCCGTGCCGGCGGGGAGACACTCCGTATCGCGCAGCTTGGTGACCCTCTCCGCGGGCAGCGCCGCCGTCTGCTCGGTGGCCACGAAGCCGGGCACGATCACGTTCACGCGAATGCCCTTGCGGCCGACCTCGCGGGCCAGCGAGCGCGTGAGGCCCATGAGGCCCGCCTTCGAGGCCGCGTACGCGCTCTGGCCCGGAAGTCCCGCCTCCGCGCTGCGCGACGAGATGCTCACGATCGCTCCCCGGCGGCGGTAGACCATGCCGGGCAGCACGGCCCGGCAGCAACGGAAGGCCCCGCCCAGATTGACGTCGAGGACCTCGTCCCAGTCGGCGTCCGAGGTCATGGCGAGGATGCCCTCGCGGCGCACGGCCGCGTTGTTGACCAGGCCCAAGACCGGCCCCAGCTCCTTCTCGACCTCGGCCACCAGCGCGGCCGGGCGCGTGCGGTCGCGCAGGTCGAGCCGGTAGGGAAGCGCCGCCGTCTTCTCGGCCACGGCGCGGGCGGCCGCTTCGTCCGACGCCCAGGTGAAGGCGACCGCCCATCCCTCGGCGGCCAGCGCCTCCACGATGGCGCGGCCGATGCCGCGGCCGCCGCCCGTCACCAGCGCGACCGGACGGCCGGAGGCGGCGATCACGCTCACCGCGCCCCTCCGGATCCGCCCATGCCCGCCGGGGGGCCGACGTCGAGGCGCGCGCGCACCACGCTGCGCGCGATGCGCAGGCTGTCGACCAGGGGCCGATAGTGGCTCGTGGTGCGTCCGTCCGCGAAGCCCAGGCGCACCGGAACCGTCACCACCCGGAAGCCGCGACGGCACGCGCGCACGACGACCGCGCTCTCCGCGTCGAAGCGCGTCTCCGGGAAGCCCGTCGCCTCGACCAGGCGGCGCGTGTAGAGGCGAAAGCCGGTCTGCACGTCCTCGAGGGGTTGGCCCGCGGCCCACGAGATCGCCCAAGAGGAGAGACGATTCGCGACGCGACGGGCCGCGACCATCTCGTCGAACAGATGGGCGCGCGTGCCCAGCACGAGGTCCGCCCCGTCACGTTCGGCCCCCAGGAGGCTGGGGATCTCCTCGGGCAGGTGCTGGCCGTCGGCGTCGAGCGTGACCACCGCGTCGCAGCCACGCGCGAAGAGCGTACGGAACGCCGTGACCAGGGCCGCACCCTTGCCGCGGTTCACGCGGTGGGCCACCAGCTCCGCGCCCGCGCCGCGCGCCGCCTCCGCCGTCGCGTCCGATGAGCCATCGTCCACCACGAGGACCTCGGCGAGGACGTCGCGCGTGCGTCGCACCACCTCGCCGACGGACGCCCCGGCCTGGTAAGCGGGAATGGCGGCGGCGATCCGGGTCACGGGCGCTCCAGGACGACCCAGGCCGCCGCTCCTCCCCCCGCGAGGCTGCTGACGAGGACGCGGCGCGGCAGGGGCAGCGGTCCCCCCGCGTGCGGGATCACGCGGAGCTCGGGGTCGAAGGTCTCGAAGCCGGCCGTCGGCCCGAACTCCGCGCCCGCCGTGGCCAGGATCGCGGCCCCGAGCTGAGCGCCGCCGTACTCGCCGGTCACGGACTTGGGCGCGAGCACCGGCGGGAGGGGCGCCTCGCCCCAGAGCGCGTGCAGGGTGGCCGCTTCCAGACGGTCGCCCGCCACCGATCCCGACGCCCCCGAGACCACGAGGTCGATGTCGGACGGCGCGAGAGAGGCGCGGTCGAGCATTCTTCGCGCGGCGCGCGCGAGTGGCTCGTGGCCACATCCCCAGGACACGCGCGACGCGCTGGGATCGAAGGCGCTGCCCCAGGCCCGCACGCGGGCCAGGATGCGGGCCCCGCGCGTGCGCGCGGCGGCTTCCTCCTCGACCACGAGGACGGTGGCGCCCTCGCCCAGGCAGAAGCCGGAGCGCCGGCGGTCGAAAGGGCGCGCCGCCTCGCCACCGTCCGCGCCGGGGCGGCTCAGCGCGCGGTAGCGGTCGAGGAGGGCGTGAACGAGGGGAGGCGACTCGTCGGCGGCGCCGGTGAGAGCGCGCTCCACGGATCCCGTGGCCACGTCCGCCGCGGCGCGTCCCAGGGCCAGCAGCGGTCCCGCCTCGCGCTGGGTCACCGTGATGTTGGGGCCGCGCGCCTGGCCGGCGATGGCGACCTGCGCGGCGGGCGCGTTGGCGACGCATTCGGTGAACAGGAACGGTGAGGCCGTTCCCGGCCCCTCGGCCAGGAGGCCGCGCAGCATCCGTTCCGTGAAGGAGGCGGGACCGAAGGCGGTGGCCAGCACGACTTCCGTGAGGCCGGCCTCTCCGTCGCCCCCCGCCTCCTCCGTGGCCATGCGCGCGGCGGCGACGGCCAGCTTCGAGGGCGGACTCATGCGACGCGCGCTGGCCGGCGGCACCCACGCGGTCAGGTCCGCGGCCCCGATCAGCGCCGCCGTGCGCGCGCTCTCGGGCAGGTGGTACCCGGCCGCGCGGTCCACCTCCACGAGCACGGGACGCGAGGCGCGCAGGGCCTCGGCGAGCGCGTTGAGGCCGCACCCGAAGCTGCCGACGACGCCCACGCCGGTGACGACGGCGGTGGTCATCGAGCTTCAGTCCCAGCGCGCGAGGACGAGCGCGACGTTCGAGCCGCCGAAGGCCAGGCTCGTCGAGACGGCGACCCGGGCGTCGGGCACCGCCTGCGGGGTGTCGAGCACGAGACGAGCGCCGATGGCGGGATCCACACGTCCGCCGCCGGGGGTCGGGTGGACCTCGCGGTCGCGCAGGCCGAGCACGGACGCGATCGCCTCGATGGCCCCGGACGAGCCGAGGAGATGGCCCACCACGCCCTTGGTCGACGTCAGCGGGATCTCGGACGCGCGCGCGCCGAAGGCGCACTTGAAGGCGGCGAACTCGGCGGCGTCGTTGAGGGGCGTACCCGTGCCGTGCGCGTTGATGAAGCCCACTTCGGACGGATCGAGGCTCGCGTCGGCGAAGGCGCGCGCCAGCGCGAGGGCGGCTCCCGCGCCTTCGGGGTGCGGGGCGGTCATGTGGCTCGCGTCGCAGGAGGCACCGGAGCCGCGCAACTCGGCCAGGGGCGTGGCCCCGCGCGCCCGCGCGTGCTCGAGCGACTCCAGGATGAGCACGCCCGCGCCCTCTCCGATCGACATGCCTGCCCGTCCTTCCCGGAACGGGCGGCAGGGCACCTCGTCGACGGCACGGAGGGCGTTGAACCCGGAGTACGTGATCTCGCAGAGCGAGTCGGAGCCCCCGGCCAGGGCGAGGTCCACCTCGCCCGCGCGGATCGCGGCCAGCGCGGCCTCCAGGGCGAGCGCGCCGGAGGCGCAGGCCGAGGAGAGCGTCTGCACGGGGCCGGTCACGCGCAGGTCGCGCGCCACCGCGTCCCCGGGGCCGTTGATCTGCTGCGACGACATCAAGCCCAGGGGGGGACGCGCGCCCGGCCGGACGAGCTCCGTGAAGTAGCGTTCGCTCTCCAGCATGCCGCCCGTGCTGCTGGCGAAGAAGACGCCCGCGAGGCGCTCGTCGAGCGGTCCCTCCAGGCCGGCCTGGGCGAGGGCCTCCCGCGCGGCAAACACGGCGAAGCGGTCGGCGAGGCTGAGCCGCGCCCAGCGCGGGCCGCGCGCGAAGCGAGGCGGCGGGCCCGCCGGGACCTCGCCCGCCACGTGCGTGCGATGACGCGTGTGGTCGAAGCGCTGGAAAGGCCCGATGGCGGTGCGGCCGGACCTCAGGCCTTCGCGGAGGAGGCCGACACCCCAGCCCCAGGCACTGACGGCGCCCAGGCCGGTGATGACGGCACGGCGGCGACCTTTCGCCTCACTGGCCATCAGCGGACTGCGGCTTGCGCTCGGCCAGCCGTCGCTCAACGAACCCGGCGAGGCTGGCCAGCGAGCCGAACACGCTCCGGTCCACCTCGTGACTGGCGATGCTGATGCCGTATTCCTTCTCGAGAGCGACGACCAGCTCGAGGGCGTCGACGGAATCGAGGCCGAGCCCCGTCCCGAACAGGGGCTCGTCGTCCGCGATGCGCTCCGGAGTCAGGCCGTCGAGGTTGAGGGTGGTGACGATCAGCTTCTTGAGATTGGTCCGGATCGCGTCGTGAGCCGCCATAGGGTCCAGGGTTCCTCCGTCTAGCGTTCCGTTTCCAGCGTCGGCTCCGGTTCGGGCGTGGGCAGGCGCCGTGCCGACCAGGCCGCCGCGCTGTGCGAGCGGGCGGCGATGGGGAGCACGCGCTGCAACGCGACCAGGCCGAAGAACATCGCGAGGCGCAGCCGCGTCCCCAGGCTGGGCCGCCAGTTGCCGGCCAACACGGAGAGGACCGCTTCGTAGATGCCGAAGCGGGACGACCGCGTGAAGAAGAGGTCGCGGAACGCGGGGTCGTAGAAGCCGACGGCGAAGCGCCGGAAGTGGTGGTACCGCTTCTGGAGCGTGCGCTCGTAGGCGGCGAACCGCGCGCGCGAGAGGTCGCCGTCCGCCAGGCCGGCGCTGATCAGCGCCGCCGCCTCCAGGCCCGACTGCATGGCCAGGAGAACCCCCGTCGAGAAGATCGGATCCAGGAAGCCGCCGGCATCGCCGACGAGCACCCAGCGATCGCCGGCGTGCTGGGTGTGGAGGTACGAGTAGTCCGCGTCGAAGCGGCCGGGCGAGACCCGCCGCGCCTCGCGCATCAGCTCCGCCGCCGCCGGCGTCTCATCGATGTAGTGCTGGAGGCTCTCCTCAGCCGTGGGCCGGCCCGCGGCCGCGTGGACGGCCTTCGGGACGACCGCGCCCACGCTCATGACGGTCGGGGAGATGGGAATGAACCAGAACCATCCGCGATCGGGCCGAGTCACCATCTGGATGTCGCCCGCGCGGCGTCCCTCCCGCCGGGGCACGCCCTCGAACTGCGCGTGCACGGCGACGTTGCGCAGGACGGGGTCGACCACGCGCTGGCCGAAACGCTTGGCCAGGAAGCCCGTGCGGCCGGACGCGTCCACCACGGCCCCCACCCGCACCGTGTGGGCGAGACCCTTGGGGTCGACGTAATTGATGGTGGCGCCCTGGTCGTCGAAGAGCGCGTCCAGCGCGCGCGTCCCCTCGCGGACCTCGGCCCCGCTGCGCTGCGCGTGGCGAAGCAGCACGTCGTCGAAGCGCTCGCGCGGGACCTGGAAGGTCTGCGGCGCCGGCGTCTCCGCCGCGCGCGCGAAGTCGGCGTACTGGGCCGCGCTCCCGTCGTGGGAGGTGAAGCTGGCGCCCCACTTGTTCACGAAGCCGGCTTCCCGGATGAGGTCCTCGCAGCCGAGGGTACGCATGACCTCGTTGCTCCACGGGAGCTGGCTCTCGCCGATGTGGAAGCGTGGAAACGTGTCGCGCTCGAGGAGCAGGACGCGGTGACCCTTGCGGGCGAGCTGCGCGGCGGCGGACGATCCGCCCGGGCCTCCGCCGATGACGGCCACCTCGTAATCCCAGCCTCGGGTCATCACGGCCCCTCCCTTGGTGACGCACCTTCGCCGTGAGGAAGCCGCGTCGAATCAGTCAATTGGATTGGCGACCGCGAGAGTATACTCCAATCCTCGGGGCCCTCGCCCACAGCGCGATGACCCACAATCTCCATGACTTACGAGCCGAGCACTCTCGCCCGCGCCTTCGCGCGGCTGGCCGACCACGAGCCCTGGGCGCCGCTGGTCGTCTCGTCCTCCCGGCGCACCACGCGCGGCGAGGTGGCGGCACTGGCGCAGGCGGGCGCCCGCGCCCTCGAGGCGGCGGCGGGGGCGCATCTCGTCGGCTTCTCCGCCCCCAACGGCCCGGCCTTCCTGGCCGGCGTCCTCGCTCTACGGCAGCGCGGCCACGGCGTGCTGCTCCTCGATCCGCTGGCTCCGCTCGCGGAGAGACGGCGTTCCTGCGCGGCCCTGGGCGCGCGCGCGATGCTGTCCTGCACCAAGGGATGGCCCATCGACGCCGCGGAATGGGTGGTGGCGGCCATTCCGGACGCGACGGCCTCCGCGGACGCCGGCGGCGAGGTCGCCTTCGTGAAGCTGACCTCGGGATCGACGGGGGCCCCGCGGGGAGTGGCCGCGACGGAGGCCGCGCTCCTCGCCGACGACGAGGCCCTGGCGCGCACCATGGGGTTGCGCGCGGACGATCGCATCCTGGGGGCGATCCCGATGTCGCACTCGTACGGCTTCTCGAGCGTGGCCCTGCCCGCGCTGCGCCGCGGCTCGATCGTCGTGGTGCCCGAGGAAGACGGTCCGCTCGCGCCCCTCGGGGCGGCCGCGGCCGCCGGCGGCACCGTGTTCCCCAGCGCGCCCGCGTACCTGCAGGCCCTTCTCAAGCTCTCGCAGCCGCCGTCCTGGCCGTCGTCGGTGCGCCTCGTGATCTCGGCCAGCGCACCGCTGCCGTCCGACGTGGCCTCACAGTTCCAGGCCCGCTTCGGACTCCCCGTGCACGTCTTCTACGGCGCGAGCGAATGCGGCGGGATCTGTTACGACCGCGAAGGAACGGCCGCCGAGCGCGGGACGGTCGGCGAGCCCGTCGACGGGGTGACGCTGCGGCTCGAAGCGCTCTTTGGCGAGTCCGAAGAAGGCCTTGTGACCGTCGAGTCGCCGTCGGTGGCTCTCGGCTACCTTCCGACGGGGGACCCGCGCCTGGGCGGCGGCCGCTTCGTCACCAGCGACCTGGCCGTGTTCGAGGGGAGCGCGTTGCGCCTCCGCGGCCGGGTCGACGGGCTCATCAACGTGAAGGGCAAGAAGGTCAACCCCACCGAGATCGAGTCGGTCCTGCAACGGATGCCCGGGGTGGCGGAGGTGGTGGCCTTCGGCGTGCCCTCCGCGGACAAGGCCAGCGACACCGTACGTGCGGTGATCGCGTGCCCGGGGGGCGGCCTGGGCTATGACGACGTGATGGCCTGGTGCCGCGCCCATCTCCCCGAGCACAAGGTCCCGCGATCGGTCGTGCTCGTCAGCGCGATCCCGCGCACGGCGCGCGGGAAGGTCAGCCGCGCGGAGCTCCTCGCCCTCGTGGGCGGCCGCCGCGGCGATCCTCGCGCGTGAGCGCGGAGGCCTGGCGGCTGCCGCCCTTCCTGCGGGTGAGCGTCGGCCTCCACGCCGCGGGGATGGCCACCCTGGCCCTGGCTCCCGAGCGCTGGCCGCTGGTCGTGGGCGGCCTGCTTCTCGATCACGGGCTCATCGGGGCCGCCGCCCTGTGGCCCCGGAGCACCCTGCTGGGAGCAAACGTGACGCGGCTCGACGGCGCGACCGGCGAGGTCGCCCTCACGTTCGACGACGGGCCGCATCCGGACGTCACGCCGGCCGTGCTGGACCGTCTCGACCGCCGCCACGCGCGCGCCACCTTCTTCTGCGTCGGGCGCAAGGTCGCCGCCCATCCGGACCTCACCCGCGAGGTGCACCGCCGCGGACACCGGGTGGAGAACCACACCTACGGACACCCTCATGGCTTCGGCTTCTATGGACCTTTGGCGATGGAGCGGGAGATCCGGGCCGCCCAGGACGCGATTGCCGCCGCCACCGGACGCGCGCCGCGGCTGTTCCGCGCCCCGGTCGGGATCCGGAATCCCTGGCTCGACGCCGTCCTCGCGCGCCTGGACCTGCGGCTCGTTTCCTGGACGCGCCGCGGGCTCGACACCGTCCACGGGGATGCGTCGGGCGTGGCGGCACGCCTCCTGCGCGGCCTGGCTCCGGGCGACATCCTGCTCCTCCACGACGGATCGAGCGCCCGCGACGCGCCCGGCCGCGCCGTCACCCTCGATGCGCTCGACCGCGTGCTCGACGGCCTGGAGGCAGCCGGGCTGCGGTCCGCGCCCATCGCGTGCGAGGGATGAGCCGGCGGACGCTCTGGGCCCTGCCGAGCGCGGCCGCGCTCTTCGCTTCGTGCTGGTGGATCCCGCGGCCGGCGGCGGCCTGGATCGTGCCCGGAAACGCGCCATGGGCGAGGAACTCGGTCCAGAGACGGTCCCAGGCCTTCCAGTCGTGCCCTCCGGGCGCGACGAGGACACGATCCGCGGGCAGCGCGGAAGCGAGCAGTCG
>DASTLK010000025.1:0-3969 GCA_035715025.1 Vicinamibacteria bacterium | reverse complement strand
CGCGCGAGCTCTTCGAGGTCGTCTACCCCGCCCCCGGCGATCCCGCGCTGGCGCGCGAAGTCCAGGAGATGCTCGCGCCGGTGCCCGTCGGTCTCGACGAGGAGGAATGGGGGCTCGACCACGGGACGTGGTCGGTGCTGTGCCATGTCTTCCCCGACGCCTCGGTACCGGTGCTCCAGCTCGGCATCGACGAGACGCAGCCGTCCAGGTTCCACTATGACCTCGGCCACCGGCTGACGTCCCTGCGCGACGCCGGCGTCCTCGTGATCGGCAGCGGCAACCTCGTGCACAACCTGCACGCGTATGCCTGGGGCCGTCACCCCGTGGCGCCGTTCGAATGGGCGGTGCGCTTCGAACGGCGCGCGCGCGAGCTGCTCGTGGCCGGCGATCACGGCCCGGTGGTGGCCTACGACACCCTCGGGCGCGACGCCGTGCTGTCCGTGCCCACGCCCGAGCACTATCTCCCGTTGCTCTACGTGCTGGGCCTGCGCCGCGAGGGCGAGCCCGTCAGCTTCCCCGTGGAGGGGATCGACGGCGGATCGGTCTCGATGCTGACGGTGCGAGTGGGTTGACCTCCAACCCACTCCCGCGCCCGCCGGAGACCACGCGCCGCCTGGGCGACCGCCCGCGGCCGCAGTGGCAGACCTGGGTTCCGCTCGGCCTGGTCGTCCTCTCCCTGCTCGCCCTGGCCATCCTGCCCGGCGCGGTGGCGCGACGCACGGCCCGCCTGCAGAGCGAGATCGCGGAGAGGGTCACGCCCGTGCGCAACGACCTGCACGCGTTCGGGCTGGCCTTCGCGCGTGAGGTCCTGGCCTTCCGCGCCTGGGCGCTCACCGGCGACACCGGCTTCGCGGAGGAGTTCAAGCGCTCCGCGGAGGACGCCGATCGCTCCCTCGACGCCGCCGCCCGCAACCTGTCCGGCACCGACCTCGCGCCTCTCGCCGCCGAGCTGCGATCCACCCTCGGGGGCTGGCGGGAGATGGTTCGGCAGATCATGGAGAGCCGGATCGGACGCGCCGATCCCCTGGCCGATCTCGCCAACCAGCAACGCCGCGTCAACGCCGTGCTCGAGCTGTCGACCCGCCTGGACCGCCGCCTCGGCGGATGGGAGGAAGCGACCGCGCGCCTCACGCAATCCGAGTCGCGGCGGCAGGCCCTGGTCAGCCTGTTCCTGGCCATGGTCGCCCTGACCGCGACCGTGGCCGTGGCGATGCTCAGCGTCCAGTCACGCCGGCAGGCCCGCCAGCTTCGCTACCGCGCCCAGGAGGAGCGCGCGCTGCGCGACGTCGCCCGTACGCTCTCCGCCGCCGTCACCGTCAACGAGGTGGCCCAGCGCGTCGTGCAGGCGGCGGTGGAGACGACGCGCGGGTTCGGCGCCTACGTCGAGGAAGCGCGCGTCCAGGACGTGGAGGTGGTGGCCGCCGTTGGCCAGGGCGGCCCCCCGGTGGGAACGCGCGCGCCGTTCCCGGGGTCGTTGACGGACGCGGCCCTGCACTCCGGGGAGGCCACGGTGGTGATGGAGATCGGAGCCATGGGGGAGGCGATGGCTCCTTACCTCCAGGGCTGCTGCCAGCGTTGCACCGGGCTCGTGGTCCCGTTGATGGGGGGGACGGAGGTGCTCGGAGCGCTGGTCATCCTCCGCTCGTCCGCCCAGGAGGCCTTCGGTCCGAACGAGGTGCGTCACGCCCAGGCCCTGGGCGACCTCGTCTCTTCCGCCCTCCGCCGTGTCACCCTCCTCGAGCAGACCGAGCGCGAGCGGAAGGAGAAGACGGCCCTCCTCGAATCCACCGCGCAGGGCATGTGGGGCATGGACGGACACGGCTGCGCCACCTTCCTGAACTCGGCCGCCGCGCTCACGCTCGGGTTCACCCCGGAGGAGGTCCTCGGGCGGCCGGTGCACGCGCTGGTCCACCACACCCGTCCCGACGGCGCACCCTACCCGGAATCGCAGTGCCCGATGACGCGGGTGATGACCACGCGGGAGCGCGTCCTCATCGCGGGCGAGCTGCTGTGGCGCAAGGACGGCACCAGCTTCGTGGCCGACTACTCGGCCGCCCCCATCGTCATCGGCGACGAGGTCCAGGGGGCCGTGGTCGCCTTCACGGACGCCACGGAGCGCCACCGCCGCGAGCGCGAGATCCGCGAGAGCGAGGAGAGGTTCCGGACCCTGGCCGAGAGCGAGCGCCACGCACGCGAGAGCGCGGAGACGGCGGTGCGCACGCGGGACGAGGTGCTGGCCATCGTCTCCCACGACCTTCGCAATCCGCTCAACACGATCGCGCTCGCGGTGGGCGCGCTGGAATCGGGCGACGTGCCGGCGGCGGAAGAGACGCGCACCATCCAGGTGGTGCGCCGTGCCGTCGACCGCATGAACCGCCTCATCGCCGATCTCCTCGACGTGGCCAAGCTGGAGGCCGGACAGAAGCTGGCCATCGAGCCCGAGCCCATGGACATCCGCAGCGTGATCACCGAGACCTGCGACGGCCTGGCCGCGGAGGCGGAGCGCAAGCGCCAACATCTCGACTGCCATCTGGACCAGCGCCTGCCCAAGGTCACGGGCGACAAGCACCGGCTCATCCAGGTCCTCGCCAACCTCGTGGGCAATGCCCTCAAGTTCAGCGGGGAGGAAGGGCACGTCACGGTGGCGGCGACGACGGAGGATGGTCGCGTCGTCGTTTCGGTGACGGACACGGGGCCCGGGATCGCGCCCGAGCACCTGGCCCAAGTGTTCAACCCCTACTGGCAGGCGCGCCAGACCGCGCGGCTGGGGGCCGGGCTCGGGCTCGCCATCGCCAAGGGGATCGTGGAGGCGCACGGCGGCCGCATCTGGGCCACCAGCGGGCCGGGAGGGGGCAGCACATTCGCGTTCACGCTGCCACCCCTGGCCGAGAAGCCGGCGGAAACGGCGAGCAGGGACGCTTCGGCGCGATCCTAGGGATCGGGGGTCGCGGCGGGGTCGGCCTCGCCGGCGGGGACGTCGGGGTGGGCGGGCCGCTCTGCGCTCGGACCTTCCAGGCGATCGCGCATCCACTGGATCTGCGCCTCCAGGCGTCCCGCCACCAACCGGCGGAGGACGAGGCGTTCCAGGAGATTGAATCCGCTCGCACGGATGTCCGCGCGGGTCCGGCTCACGTAGAGGAGGTAGGGCGCGCGCTCCGCGAAGGTGGTCACGCTGACGGACGACTCGAAATAGCGGTTCGCGTAGATCTGCTTCGCGGCGCCGACGACGTAGGGGCCCGCGGGGCCGTCGCCGGCCACGATGGCCACGTGGTTGAGGCTGACCACCGTCTTGATCCAGAACTTCTCCTTGATCCAGTAGAGGTAATCCTCGGCGCGGGCGGGCCGGTCCTGGGGAAAGTGCACGAGGTAGCGATAAAGGTCGGGGGCGGCTTCCGCGAGATAGCCCGAACGCGCGAGCACGCGCGCGAGGCTGTCTCCCACCTTCACCGGCATGTCGTTGTTGTCGTACTGGAACAGCGTCGCGTCGCCCTGCCCCACGTAGCCCGCGGCCGTACCCGCCAGGACCTCGTGCCAGAGCGCGGACGCCTTCGGGGCGCGCTCGGGCGAGGACCAATCCACCTCGCGTCGAAAACGCTGGATCACCGCCGCGGGTAGCCGCACGTCGCAATCACCGGGTTTGCACTTCCCGAGCGCACTGAGGTCGCCTCCGTCGAGGGTGAGGCCCGCGAGGTCGGCGGGCGCGGGGGCCGGGCCCAGGCGGCCGGCCTGGAGGACGTCGGACGGCCGGCGCCGGCCTTCGAACGCCTCGAGCTGCTGACGTACGCGCGCCACCGTCGTGTGGACGCGAACCGCCCCCACCGCGAAGACCTCGGAGTTGTCGCCACTGTCGACGACCCGGGCGATCACCTGGCCGCGATCGAGGGCGGCGAGGTCGCGCGCGCCCAGGCCGAACTGGGTCCGCAGGAAGGCCGGCGGGTCGGCCATCATCTGCCCGCTGCGGCTCGGCTC
>DASTLK010000024.1:0-1874 GCA_035715025.1 Vicinamibacteria bacterium | reverse complement strand
TCGGTGAAACCGAAGCAATGCAGGCGCCCTCCGCTCCCCGCCTGCAGCTCGCCGACCGCGGCCTGGAGACGCGGGTTGTCTCCGCAGATCGCCACCACGTGCCAGCGTGGCGATTCCCTCAGCAGCGCCCCGCAGAGGGGGTGGAGCTCCGGCGAGCCCTTTCCCCCGAACAGGACGAGCACGGTGAAGTCCTCGGCGCCGACGCCCAGCTCGCGTCGCATGCGCTGGCGTGCCGCGGGATCGGGCGCGTGGAAGCGCGGGTGCAGCATCATCCCCGACGTGCGCGAGACGCGCTCCGGCGGGAGACCGATCGTGCGCGCCTGCGCCACCGCGTGCTCGGTCGCGACCACGATCCGGTCCGCGTCCGGGTGCATCCAGAAGTGCGGCGGGAAGTCCGCGAGGTCCGTCATCACGATCAGGAAGGGCGTGTCGGGGCAGGCGCGCCGGCGCGCCTCGGCCAGGACCGCGTTGAAGTTCGGGATGAGCGACACGATCACCGCCGGCTGGATCGCGCGGAGGTAGCCGGCCACGAGGCCGACCAGCGTCGCTCGTTGCGACCGGATCCCCCACTGGAAGAGGCGCAGCATCGGCACCAGGAAGCGCGTCCACTGCCGCCGGACGATCGCGTTGTACGCGTCCTCCATCCTCCGGCCCGTGAGCCGGCGCGTGAAATCGGCCGGGGCCAGGACGTCCTGCAGGTTGGCGACGCGGAACGTCCACTCGCGCGGCACCGACCCCACCGCGGCCGTCAACGCCCGCGCCGCCGCGCGGTGCCCGCCGCCCGCGTCGAGGATGAAGAGCAGCACTTCCGGTCGCGGCATCGAAGCGAAGGATCGCAGCCGGGCGTGACGCGCGCGCGACGATCCCATGACGAAGGGCGTCACCTGGCGGTCATTCCGGGGGTGCGGGACCTTCACGTTCTTGCAATGCGGGCGCGCTCCAATCGCGATGGACATGAGTGACGGCTTGAAGTGCGGAGGAGCGATGACCGAGACCATGCGTTGTGACTTGCACGTCCACTCGCGCCATTCGGGGGCCGCCACCGTGCCCGGCCTGCGCCACCTCGTGCGGGAGTGTTACGCGGAGCCGTGGGCCGTCCGCTACGCGGCGCGGGAGCGGGGGATGGACCTCGTCACCCTGACCGATCACGACAGCATCGCGGGCGCGCTCGAGCTGGCCGGTCTTCCGGACGCGTTCGTGAGCGAAGAGGTGACCTGTCTCGTGCCCGGGGGACGCGAGCTGCACCTCGGGGTCTACGACATCACGGAAGCACAGCACGAGGCCCTGCAGGCGCGGCGCCGCGACCTCGAGGCGCTCTTCGCCTACACGGCCGAGCAGCGCATCCCCGTGTGCGTCAACCATCCCTTCTCCGCCCTCACCGGACGGCGCGAGGACGCCGATCTGCCCCTCGCCTTCCGCGGCGCGACCCACCTGGAGGCGCGCAACGGCATGATGTCCGCGCGCAGCAACGACTGCGCGCGCGCGGCCGGGCGCCTCGCGCGCCTGGCCCCGTGCGGCGGGAGCGACGCCCACACCCTGGCCTCGGTGGCGCGGGCGTTCACCTGCGTCCGCGCGGCCGACCGCGCGGAGTTCCTGGCCGGCCTGCGCGCGGGCCTGACCCTTCCCGCCGGCGGCGCGGGAACCTACACGCGCCTCACCGCCGACATCATGCGTCTGGCCGTCCTCGCCGGCGCCGACCAGGTCCGGCGGGTCATCCGCGGCGAACCCGGCGCCCTCCCGCGTCTGGCCGCTCTCGTCTGCCTGGCCCCCTTCACCGTCTTCCTGCCCCTGGTCACCGCCGCCGTCTACGCCGACGAGCAGGTCTTCGCCTGGCGTCACTACCGACGGTTCGCGGGCGGCATCGAGCGCGCCGG
>DASTLK010000023.1:0-2130 GCA_035715025.1 Vicinamibacteria bacterium | reverse complement strand
TCCCGAAGGGGGCGACGCCGCCGCCGCCGGACGTGACGGAGCCGCCGCAGACGCGGGAGAAGCGCGTCTCGCAGAAGGATGCGCTGGCCAACCTGCCCGCCCTGGCCATCGGCTGGCACATGCCCGCCCAGACGTCGCCCGACTACGCGGCCATGGTCCTCTTGAACACCATCCTGCAGGGCGACGAGTCGTCGCGCCTGTTCCAGCGCCTGGTCAAGGAGAAGGAGATCTCGCTGGACTGGACGGCGGGCGTGAACCTCGGCCTCGGAAACGAGTTCGACTACAACGGGCCCATGCTCCTGACCGCGCGTACGACGTACAAGCCCGGACACACGGCGGACGAGATCCTCAAGGAGGTGGACGCCGTCGTGGCCGACCTCCAGGCCAAGGGGGTCACGGCCAGGGAGCTGGCGGATGCGAAGGTGCGCTTCCGCTCCGCCTACTACGACCAGCTCGAGTCGGGATTCGGCAAGGCGAACCTCCTGGCCGCCTTCACGCTCTTCCGCGGCGACCCCGAGCTCATCAATAGCGCGCTGCAGGCCTTCGAGTCCGTGACCCCGGCCCAGGCCCAGGCAGCGGCCAGGAAGTACCTCGTGGCCACGAACCGGACGGTCATCGACCGCGTGCCCGAGCCCAAAGGGCCCGGCGCGGCGAAGGGAGGCCGCTGATGCGCGCGCGCTGGAGTGCGATGTTCCTCGCGGGGGCGGTGGCCGCGGCCGGGGCTTCTGCTCGGGCCGAGATCAAGACGCCGCCCGCGCCGGGCAAGCCGCGCGCGGTCAAGCTGCCCGCCGTCACCGAGCGGACGCTGCCCAACGGGCTGCTCGTGGTCATGGCCCCGCTGCGCAACGTCCCCAAGATCACCGGCGTGCTCACCTTCCACGTGGGCACCGGCACCGAGGCCGACGTCCACGCCGGCGTGGCCAGCCTGGCCGCCCGCGTGGCCAACGAGGGCACGGCCACCCGGACGAGCAAGGCGATCAAGGAGGAGCTGCGCGCGATCGGCGGCTACCTCAGCATCGGCTCCGACTCCGACTCCACGACCGTGCAGGCGGGCTCCCTGTCCGAGTTCACGCCGCGGCTTCTGGCCCTGCTGGCGGACGTGGTGGGTCATCCGTCGTATCCGGAGAAGGAAGTCGCGCTGGCCAAGGAGAACCTCGTCCAGGAGATCCATGACCAGCGGTCACAGCCCGGCTTCCTGGGCAGCGAGCGATTCATGAAGGCGGTGTTCGGCAGCCACCCCTACGCGTTCGTGGCGCCGGACGAGAAGGCGGTGGCCGCCCTCCAGCGCGCGGACCTCGCCGCCTTCGCCGCGAAGTACTACGTGCCCGCCAACGCGCACCTCGTCCTCGTCGGCGACTTCGACGTGGCGACGCTGTCGAAGCAGATCGACGCGGCGCTGGGTCCCTGGAAGGCGGGGCCGAGGTTCCAGCCCACGCTGCCTCCGCCTCCTCGCCGCGACAAGCGCGAGATCTACTTCGTCGACCGTCCGGGATCGGTGCAGTCGTCGATCCGCATGGGCAACGTGACCTTCCCACGCAAGGACGGCGACTACTTCGTCCTCCGCACCGCCAACGTGATCTACGGCGGCTCCTTCTATTCGCGGCTCACGCGGAACATCCGGGAGGGCAAGGGCTACACCTACTCGCCCTCCAGCTCGCTGGACACGCGCGCGTACTCCGGCCTGTTCTCGGCCTCCGCTTCCGTCCGCAACGAGGTCACGGGGGCGACGATCCTGGAGATGATCTACGAGCTGGACCGCATGCGCGTGCTGCCGGTGACGGACGAGGAGCTGGCGGCGGCGAAGAGCTTCAGCGTGGGCAACTTCGCCATCGAGCTGGCCAGCCAATCCGGTCTCGCCGGCCGCCTCAACACGGTGTACCTGTACGGCCTGCCCCGCACGTTCCTCGAGGACTTCGGGACGCGGATCGCGTCCCTCACGCCCGCGCAGATCGAGGCCGCGTCCGCGCGTTACCTCGATACCTACCGCCAGGCCATCGCGATCGTCGGCGACTGGCAGAAGGTGAAGGACCAGGTGACGCCGTTCGGGACGGTGACGGTGTACACGCCGGAAGGAGAAATCAAGAAGGGCGTGGACTAGGCAACAACAACAACGGAGCTCGGCTCGGGCCG
>DASTLK010000022.1:0-4424 GCA_035715025.1 Vicinamibacteria bacterium | reverse complement strand
CGACTCTCCTCGTGATCGTAACCTGCCCCGCGTGTCACCCCTTCCCCGTGCGCGCGAGGAGCGCCTCGCGGTCGTCCGGCGCGCCGCCCTCGCCGCGCTCGCCGTCCTCGCCGCCCTGTCCTACGCATCGGTAGGCCGCGTCTTCTACGACGGCTTCCACGTGCCCCAGGGGACCGGGATGACTCATCTCGTCCCCGAAGAGAGCACGTTCCTCCTGATGTTCATCGTCTTCGGCGGCCTGGCCTTGATTGGCCTGACGGGCGCCTTGTCCGGAACGGGCGTGGTGGCGGCGCTGACCGGAATGCTCCGTGCGCGGGCGAGGCGGCCGTGGCCCTGCGCGATCGGGGCGGCCGTGGCGGCCATGCTGGCGAGCGCGGCCGTGGGCTATTTCGTGCTCGGCCACGAAGCGGTCACCGATGACGAGCATACCTACCAGTTCATCGCCCAGACGCTGCGCACGGGATCCCTGCGCGCGCCCTCGCCCGGCACCGACCTCTCGTTCTTCCGGGAGCAGTTCGTGGTGCTCACCCCCGAGGCCCGTTACGGCAAGTACCCCGTCGCCTATCCGCTGCTCCTGGCCGTCGGGCAGGCCCTGGGCGCGGAGTCGTGGGTCGTGCCCGCGTTGACCGCGGCCGTCGTCCTGTGCCTCTACGTCCTTGGCGCGGCGCTGTTCGACCCGATGATCGCGCTGGTGGCGGTGGCGCTGGCGGCCTCCTCGCCGCAGATCGTCCTCACTGGAGCCACGACGTTGTCCCAGCCCGCGTCCGCGGCCTGCCTGCTCGGAGCCTTGGCCGCCCTGGCCGTGGCCGAGCGCCGCGCCGAGGAGGGAACGGAGGCCGTGGGGCTTCTGGCCGCGGCGGGCGCCCTCCTCGGCTGGGGCATCTTCGTCCGACCGCTGCCCGGCGTCCTGTTCGCCGCTGCCGCCGGCCTTCACCTCCTCTGGCAACGCCGGGCACGGCCCTGGTCGAAGCGCATCGGTGCCGTGGCCGCGTACGGCGTCCCCGCCGCCGCCGGCGTCGCGTTGATCCTCCTCCAGAATCGAGCCCAATCGGGCGATTTCCTGACCAGCGGCTACCAGACGTTCCACGCCATGGGGGAGGGACAGGCAGGCATCCTCGCCTTCCTCGGCGGCGGCACGGCCGACATCGCGATGTCGCTGGCGGCGGCCCTGGCGCGGATCGTGGTGTGGGCATTCGGCTGGCCGCTGGCTCCGCTGCTCGCGGTGGCGGCCTGGCGCCTCCCGCGCACGGGCCTGTTGTGGTCGATGGTCGGGGCGGCGCTCGTCTACCGGGTGCTGTCGCCCAAGGCCGGGGTGAGCGCGACCGGGCCCGTATACCTGTACGAGATCGTCCCCGTCCTGGCCCTTCTCGCCGCCGCGGGCGCTGTCATCGTCGGCCGCCGCGTGGGAACGGCGCGCGTCGCCGCCCTGCTCGTGGCCGGGCTCGTCGTGTCGGCCACCATGTTCGTTCCCGGACGGCTCGCGGATCTCGCCCTGATGGGGCTCGCCCAGCGCACGCCGCACGTCCTCCTGGCCAGGAAGGACGTGCATCACGCGCTCGTGTTCCAGGATTCGGTGGTCCCCTGGCCCACGCGTCTGAGCTGGGCGTACTACCCCCGCCACAACTCGCCCGCGCTCGACGACGACATCCTGTTCCTGCACGTCGACGCGTCCCAGAGCCTGTCCGCGGCGCGCGAGTTGTGGGAGCGCCGTTACCCCGACCGGTCCGCCTGGTGGTTCGACTACGCCCAGGGCGCCCCGCGTCTGGTGCCCCTCGAGGAGGCGCTGCGCGAACGGGCACCGGCGGGCGGGGCCCCGGGGTCGTGAACGAGAAGAGCCTCGAGCGCGCCGTCCTGCTGCAGGACGTCTTCGTCCTGCTCGCGTCCCTCGTGATCGCCCATCTCGCGCGCGCGAACCTGGCCGCGCTGGTGCCGGCCTTGAAGCCGGCCGTACCCACCTCGACATACGTGCACCTCCTCCTCGTGTTCGTTCCAACCTGGGCCTGGTGCGCGGACCGCGTGGGCCTGTACCGCGTACGCACGCTGGCCGGCTCGCTCGTCGACCTCATGCGTGCGCTGCTCTGGACCCAGGTCTGGGGCGCGCTCGCGCTGTCGCTGATCCTGGTGGCGGCGCAGGCACCCCTCAACCGCTCGCTGATCTCGCTCTTCCTCGCCGTTTCGAGCGTGCTGCTGTTCCTCGCCAAGCTCGCGCAGCGCGCCTGGGTGCGGGCGGAGCGTGGGCAGATCCTGGCCCTGGTCATGGGTCCGGACGACGCGGGGACGGCCAACGAGTTGGAGCGGCTGAGGGGACGGCGCGTGGAGCGGGTCTTGTCGCTCGAAGCGGCGGCCGTGCGCGAGCGCCTGCACGCGGGAGGCGTGGACGAGGTGGTGTTCCCCCCTCTGCCCCACGGCCGGCTCCGCCCGCTGCTCGAGGCCTGCGAGGAGGCCGGCGTGCCGGCCTACGTCCGGCTGGAGAAGATCGACCTCGGCCTGGCTCGCCCGCGCGCGGACGTGATCGGAACCACGCTGTACCTCGCTTATCAAACCCACGAGCCCGATCGCCCCGCGCTCCTGGCCAAGGCGATCTTCGATCGGGTGTCCGCGGCCGTCTGGCTCGTCCTCACGCTCCCCCTCCTGGCCGTGGTCGCCGTCCTGGTCAAGCTCACCTCGCCGGGCGCGGTGCTCTTCGTGCAGCAAAGAGCCGGGCTGAACGGACGCCCGTTCCCGATGCTGAAGTTCCGCACCATGCGCGTGGGAGCGGAGGCGGAGCGGGAGGCACTTCTGGCCGCCAACGAGATGGACGGGCCGGTGTTCAAGATCTCCGAGGACCCTCGCGTCACGGGCCTTGGCCGCCTGCTGCGGCGCACCAGCATCGACGAACTGCCGCAGCTCGTGAACGTCCTGCTCGGCCACATGAGCCTGGTGGGACCGCGGCCGCTGCCCCTCCTGGAGACGCGGCACCTCGAGGGGATGCAGCGGCGCCGGCTGAGCGTGCGCCCCGGGATCACCTGCCTCTGGCAGGTGGGGGGACGCAACGAGCTGCCTTTCGAGGAGTGGATGGCCCTCGACCTTCAGTACATCGACAACTGGAGCCTCAGCCTGGACTTCGCGATCCTCCTGCGCACCGTGCCCGCGCTGCTCACCGCGCGCGGCGCGCGTTGAGCGGTGGGGCCAGGCTATGATTCAGGGCCCAATGGGGGAAGCCTCGGAAGTCGACGGCCCACCGATCCGAGCCGCCGTCCCTCCGCGGGGGGCCGGTCCGGGCGGAGCGGAGTCGCGCCTCGACCGCGTGCTTCCGTACGTCTTCGGCCGCGCTCCCTCGCCCCTTCGCCGACTCGCCGCCCGCCTGCTCGAAGTGGGCGCGCGACGGCGGCTCGCCACGCGCCGGCCGCCGCTCCGCCTGTGCCTGGGAAGTGGGCGGGCCCCCATCCCGGAGTGGGTCAACATCGACCTGCACCTGGGGGCCGACGTCGTGCTCGACCTGACCTCGGGGATTCCCGCCCCTCCAGGTTCGGTCGAGACCGTCTACTCCGAGCACCTGATCGAGCACTTCTCGCTCGAGGAGGGCCTTGCTCTGCTGCGCGAGTGCCGGCGGGTGCTCGAGCCTGCGGGCATCCTTCGCATCGCCACACCCGACCTGGCCACCCTCGTGGACGACTACAGGCACACCTGGCGCACCCACGATTGGGTGAGCTGGCCGGAATACCGGTGGGTCGATTCGGGCGCGCGCATGCTCAACCAGGCCTTCCGCGGCTGGGGGCATCTCTATCTATATGACTTCGAGGACCTCTCGGCTCGCCTCGAGAGCGCCGGCTTCCGCGATGTGCGCCGCTGCGCGATCGGTGAGAGCGAGCACCCCCACCTTCGAGGCCTGGAAACGCGGCGAGACAGCGGCCTGGTCGTGGAAGCCTCCGCCGGGCCGGGACGGTCCGCGTGATTCCGATCACCCGGCCGGAGCTCCCTCCCCTCGAGGAATACCGCGCGCTCCTCGAGCAGATCTGGTCCTCGCGCATGCTCTCGAACTTCGCCTCGTTCGCCCTGGGCCTGGAGCGCCTGGCCACCGAGTACCTGGGCGTCGAGACGAAGGTCGTCGTCAGCGGTGACATCGGCCTCGCTCTGGCCATCTCGTGCTTCGACCTGCCGGCCTCGGGGACCTGCCTGGTGCCGTCCTTCACGTTCAATTCCACCGTCAGCGCCGTCCTGTGGAATCGGCTCCGGCCGGTCTTCGTGGACATCGACCCGGAAACGCTGACCCTCGACGTCGCCCACACCGCTGCGCTCGCGCGCGAGCACCGTCCGAGCCTCATCATCGCCACCCACGTGTTCGGCAACCCTGCCGATGTGGACGGGCTTTCGGCGGTGGCCGCGTCCACCGGCGCGCGCCTGCTCTTCGACTCCGCCCACGGCTACGGCTCGCGGCGGGGAGG
>DASTLK010000021.1:0-9051 GCA_035715025.1 Vicinamibacteria bacterium | reverse complement strand
CAGCACAGGCTGGCGGCGAACGCGCGCCTCATCCGGAGTAGAGATCGTCGGGGGCGTCCCGGCGCGCCTTGCGATGGATGAGCGCGTCGTCCTCGGCGGTCAGGGGCCGGATGATCCGGGCGGGTACTCCGCCCACCAGCGATCCGGGGGTGTCGATGGGGCCGGCGAGCACGGAGCCGAGCCCGAGTATCGATCGCTCGGCCAGTCGCGCCCCCGGCGCGAGGCGTACCTCCGATCCCAGGTAGCAGAAATCCCCGATCTCGATGGGCGCCGTGGACTGGCGGTTGTGCGTCCACAGCGACGAGTTCCGGCCGCCGATGATGACGTTCTGGCCGATCGTGACCTGGTCCGTGAAGTCGATGCGATGTCCGGAGACCACGACCGCGCCGCGGCCGATCTCGAGCCGGGAGGCCGGGCTGGTGGTGCAGTCGTGGTCCGGGATCGCGTTGAGGACGTTCAGCCGCATGACCTCCGCGTAGTCACCGAGGCGGACGCGTTCGCCGCCCCGGATGATGTTGAGGGGCCCGATGCGCACGGACTTTCCCGTGATGAAGCTGCCGACGCGCGTGATGAGGTTGAGGTGCCCGATCTCCGTCCCGTCCCCGAGCTCGACCGAATCGGCGTCGAGGATCACGAGGCCGATGCGGACGCGGCGCCCGATGCGATACCCGAAGAGGCTTCGATACAGCGGCTTCTTGACGAAGCCCGGGAGCACGGCGATGACCGCCAGCAGCGCGAGTCGCAGCCGCCGGCCTCCGCTCATGGAGCCTGGAAGGCGGGCGCGCCCAGGGCCGGCTGCGCCCTCTCCTGTGCGCGGCGCTTCCTCTCCACCACGCCCGCGGCCATGAGGATGAAATAGAACATCGTCACCTGCGTCCGTTGCCGGTAGGCGGTGCCCACGTTCCCCTGGAAGACCGCATACGCACAGGTCAGCGACGCGGCGAAGACGAGGATCGGGAGGGCCGGCCGGAAGCGGGTGCGGATGGTGAAGAGCAGGCCCCGAACCAGGGCCGGCATGAGCGCGTACCAGACGATCGTCTCCGGCACGGTGAGGGCCTGGCGAAGGTTGTGGACGGCCCAAGGGAAGGGCGCAAACAGGAGGTAGGTGAGGCCCACGGGGAGCACGGCCAGGACGCCCTGGGTCGTGGAGACGTCCGCCTTGGGGGCGTAGGCCGATTGCCCCCACATGGCCTGGTCGGAGCGCGTGATCTGCAGCCGCTCCAGGGTGAAGTAGGAGCGCTGCTGCTCCACCGTCTCCTGCTTGGCCGCGAAGGAGAAGGCCCCGACGAACACCGCGATGAGCACGAGGTACGAGCCCACGCTGCCGGCGACGCCCCGGCGCTGCGACAGGACGAAGGTCCCCATGGTGGCGAAGGCGACGAAGTAGAAGACGTAGAACCTGAGGGTCATGAGGGCCAGGCTGGCCCCGACGAAGAGGAGAACGTAGCGGAGCGTGAACTCGTGATTGAGCCTCACCACCGCGTACATGCACAGCGCGATGCACAGCATGATGAGCGGGTCCTTGTAGATCGCGCCCGACCAGAAGACCATCTGCGGGAAGAAGGCCATGAACCGCGCGGACCACTGGGCGACCTCGACGTCGAAGAGGTCCTTGGCGATCGCATAGATCACGATCGCGGTGAGCGCGCCGATCGTCGCGTTGACGAACTGGGCCAGCAGCTGGTTGTGGCCGAAGACGTAGTAGATCGAGGAGATGAGGTAGAAGAAACCCCAGCCGCTGACCTTGCCCGAGTAGTACGGATTGAGGAGGCCTTGTCCGTTCCACTGGAGGCTCATGAGCCAGCCTCCATCGTCGTAGGTGGCCGAGTCTCCCCAGAACATCACCGCGAACGCGGTCTGGCCGGCGTACATGTTGAGGAAGCAGGCGAGCGCGGAGCGCAGGACCAGCGTCCAGACGTAGATCCTGGCCAGGGAAACGCCCTCGTCGCCGGGCAGCACGTGCTTGATGCGGCGGACGATGAAGGCGTTGACCGCCGACATCACGAGGAAGGCCACGACGATGTCGACGATGTCGCTCACGAAGCCACCTGACGCAGGATCTCGGCGACGCGCGGAGCCTGAGCTTCAGCGGAGAAGTGAGAGCTCACGCTGGCCCGGGCCGCCACCCCGAGGCGCCGCCGGAGATCGGAGTCGGACAACAGGAGATCGAGCCTCTCCACCCATTCCGCGCCCGTCGCGGCGTGGAACCCCGTCACGCCGTCCTGCACGATCTCGCGGTTCGCCCCCACGGGGCTGACGACGGCCGGGATGCCGATGCCCATGTACTGGATCGCCTTCATGCCGCACTTGCCCCGCGCCCAGGGCTCGTCCGGCAGGGGCATGATCCCCAGGTCCATGTCCCAGAGGTCCCGGACCTCCGACGCCGCCGACCAGGGCCGGCACTCCACCTCGACGCCGGGGATCTCGAAGTGCTCGACCCCGATGATCAGGAGTCGGAACGCGCGGCGGCGGCGCAGCTCCTGCAAGGGCGCGCGCACGAGCGACAGGTACGGCACCGAGCTGTGGCTTCCCGTCCACCCTACGACGGGGATCCGGCCCGGCGATGGGGTCGGCCGCTCCTGGTACTCCCGCATCGAAACGGTCGAGGGGACGACGAACACGCGGTCATTGTAGCGACTCGCGTACGCGGCGAGGTGGTCGTTCCCGGCGATGACCGCCCTCGCCATGCGGCACAGGGCCCGCGTCTTCCACGGGAACTTCAGGTAGGACAGGTAACGGTTCGTCGGGCTCACGTAGGGCAGATAGATCGCATCGTCGAAGTCGTAGACGATCGCGGGCTGGCGCGCCCGCAGCAGACGCTCCGACCACGCGGGCCCGATGAGGCTGCCTTCGCGTTGAAGGAAAACGGCGTCGTACTCTTTCGCCTGCAGCGCTTCCGACAGTCTACGGGCGATGCCACCCGCCATCTTCGCGGCCTTGGCCGCCCATCGTCCCCTCTCGTAGAGCGTGCGCGCGAGCGACGGGGTCGCGAACGGCTGGAAGGTCACTTCGATACCCAGGTCGCGGAGGTACGGGGCCCACTGCTCGATGCGATACCGCTGGCCGGGCGCGATCCCGAGCGGATACGGGACCCAGGCCAGGACGTTCATGGGGCCGCCTCGAGGACACGCCGGTACAGCCCCTCGTAGCGGTCGAGCGCGTCCTCCATCGAGAAGGATCGCTGCGCGAGCGCGCGTGCGGCCTGACGCAGCCGATCGGGCAGCTCGAGCCGGCGGCGGAGCTCGGTCGCGGCCGCCGCGTAGGCCTCCGGCGAGAACGCGTCGACGAGGATCCAGGCGGGATCGCCGGCGAGCCGGGCCGCGTCGCCGGTCCAGGGATTCGTGACCACGGCGAGGCCGGCGGCCAGGTATTCGCCGTATTTCGTGGGCGACGAGGCGGCCTTGGAATGATGGTCGCCGAGGAAGCACAGTCCCGCGTCCGCCGCGCCGAGGTATTCGGGCATCTGCTCGGGCCGGGCGCGCGCCACGCGGATGCGCGCCGCGCGCGGATGGTCCGCCACGAGGCCGCGCGCCTTCTGCTCATCCGGGCTCACGATCAGGAACGACAGTCCCTCGATCTCACGCGCCGCGACGTCATAGAAGTCGAGCATCTCACGCAGCCGGTACCAGCTCCCCAGGCTGCCGGAGTAGACGAGGACGGGCCGGTCGCCCAGGCCGAGCGCCGCGCGCACGCGGGTGCGGGCGCCGGGCGGGGCGACGAAGGCCGCCGTGTCCACGGCGCAGGGGATCACCGCCGTGGGCTTGTCGGGCCACGCGCCCTGACGCACGAACTCCTCGCGGATGCGCTCGGTGAGGAAGACGAGGCCGCGCGCGCTGCGGAGGAGCCGGTTCTCGCGGTCACGGGTGAGGCGGAAGAGGAAACCGTCGCGGCTCCAGTGTCCGCCGTCGGCATACTCCTCGGCCACCAGGCCGCGGACGTCGAAGATCCAGGGCACGCGCAGGAACCGGGCCGCGCTCGCCGCGATCAAGGCCGGCACCGTCGACCGCGCGTGGATCAGGTCGACACCGCGGCCTCGCTGGCGAATGGCGGTCGCGATCCCGCTCGCCACGTCGAAAGCGGTGGCGGGGAGGGTGGGCCGCTTGTGATACCGCTTCGGTACCCAATGCGCGCCCACGCGTTCGAGCTCGGCCGCGACCTGTCCACGCGCATCGGCGTCCGCCGTCGCCGTCTTCTCGAACGAGACCACGGTGAACCGCCATCCGCGCCCGGCCAGCCCCAGGACGTAGGGAAGGACCTGCCGGCGCCCCAGCGGTTCGGTGAGCCCGTTGTACGTGAGGTAGAGGACTCTCACGCCGGGGCCCCGCGACGTTTCAGCCAGGCAATCGTCCCGGCGAGGGTCGCCGCGTCGATGAGACACAGAAGCGCGGCCGCCCCCAGGATGACGCTGGGCGCGAAGGCCCGAAACTCGAACGCCTTGCGTTTCTGCCAAGCACTGCGTCCCGCGCGCGCCACCTGCCAGAACGGGTACACGGCGAGGCCCCACGGGCCGGCGCCGACGACGAAGAGCCCGGCGGCGAAGAAGGTCATGAGCACGTAGTGGCGCAGTACTCCGCGGTGCCAGTAGCGGCCGCGACCGGCACGCAGGTTGTGCTCGGAATAGAGAGCGAATCGTCGGAAGGTGCGGCCCGCGTCGGAGGCGAGCTCCCAGTACACGACCGCACGAGGTGCGTAGGCAACGTGCAGGGGCAAGGCCAGGAGGCGCTCGATGAAGATGAGATCTTCCGACGCGCGGAAGGGCGGGAACCGGCCTGCGCGCTCGAACGCCTCACGTTTCAGCACCATCGAGGTCACGGAGGGGCCGCGGATGCCCTGGGCTCCCGGCCCGGGCACGTAGGCGACAGCTGCGCATTTCTGGAAAAGCGTGTCGCAGATGGGATCGAAGGAGCCGAACACGGCATCGGCGACCTCGCTTTCGGCAGACGTCACCAGCTCCTCCAACCAGCGGGGCGCCAGGCGGACTCCTCCGTCCGTGAAGGCGAACCAGTCGTGGGCCGCCAGTTCGGCGCCCGCGTTGCGTGCCAATCCCGGGAACAGCTTCCCGGCGGGTACGAGACGTATCGGGAGGGGCCCGCCGAAGGTGGTGACGAGAGCACGCGTCCCGTCGGTGGAGCCGGCGTCGACGACGACGACTTCATCCGGGCGACGGCTTTGGCCCGCGATCGATTCGAGGAGGGGCACGACGCTGGCTGCCTCGTCACGAAGCGGGATGATGAGAGAAACCTTCATCGAGGCTCGGCGGCGACGGACTGGTATCGGGCAACGTATTCCCGGGCGACCCGTTCGGCGTCCATGTAGACGCGGACGTGGACGCGCCCGCGCTCGGCGCGCTGCCTCGCTTCGTCCAGCCCGGACAACGCGGCGCTCATCGCCCGCCACAGCGCTTCGGGATCGGCGGGAGGCACGATGAAGCCGTACTCGCTGTCACCGAGCACGTCGCGCACGCCACTCACGTCCGTGGCCACCAGGGGGCGGCCCAGCATCATGGCCTCGATGACTGCGGAGGGCAGGGCTTCGTGCAAGGACGGGTGCACGATGAGGTCCGCCGACCACATGATCCGCAGCGCGTCGTCCCGCCACCCGAGCAGTCGCACGGACTCCCCGAGGCCGGCCCGCTGAATCAGGGCGGTGAGCGACCCCTGTTCGGGTCCGGTGCCCACGAGGTCGAGCGTTGCCTCCGGAAAGTCGCGGCGCAGCCGCGAGAAGGCTTCCAACAGGAAGGGATGGCCCTTCTCCTCGTGGAGCCGGGAAACGCAGACGAGGTAGGGCTTGCCTGCACCGAGCTCTCGTCGAATGGCCAGCGGGGCTTCGGACCGGACGCGGTCGAAGCGATCCGTCGTCTGCCCGTACGGAATGACCGACACCTTCGCCGGGCTCACGCCTTCGACCTCGGTCAGGATCTCCCGTACGCGCCGCGAGGGCGCGATGATGTGGCGCGCGCGCCGGCTGATCCAGCCCTCGAGGGCAAGGTACGCCGCTTTCCTGGGGCCGGCCGGCAACCGGTGGATCGCGTCGGAATGATGGCGCGTCACGATCGTCGGACGGCCGACCAGCGCCGCCGCGAAGAGCCCGAGGAGCGTCGGCTCGAAGAGGTGGAGATGAAGGATGTCGATCGCCTCCCGTCGCAGGATCTGCGCGAGTCGCAGGATGACACGCGGATAGGACGCCCGGTTGGGGGCGTTCAGTGCCCAGCAGGGCACCCCCATCGCTTCCAGCTCCGCGCAGAACGCGCCGGTCCCGGCCAGGGTGACGGCGAACAAGCGGACGTCCTCCGGGGGGGTGAAGCGGGCGAGGTTGTTGAGGTAGTAGTTGCTGGTCTGGACGGAAGTGACATGCATGACGCGGAGCGCGCGCGAATGGCCAGTCACTCACTCCCCGTCAAGGGCTTCGCGACGACTTCCGCGTTGCGCATGCGCAGCACGCGCGCGGGATTGCCGGTCACGATCGCGTACGGCGGAACCGGCTTCGTCACCACCGCGCCTGCCCCCACGATGGCGTCGTGGCCGACTTCGGCGAGGACGGTCGCGTTCGCCCCTATCCAGGCGCCGCGCCCGATGCGAAGAGGCTCCTTGGGCGGATTGCCCTGATCCTTGATCGGAATGTCCAGACGGTCGATCCGATGCTGGCGTCCCCCGGCGAGAAGGACGGCGTGCGGCCCCACCAGGACCGCATCCGCGATCTCGGCGTAATCGAGATGGCAGTGAGCGCTGATCCAGACGTTGTCGCCGATGGTCGTCCGCGGATCCTCGATCGACACGCCGAAGTGCAGCACAGCGTCACTACCCACGCGCGGGAGGATGCGCGAGTACACGGCGCGCCGGAGCTTCCAGCCGAGCGAGAAGGGCATCAGGGAAAGCGCTTCCGAGACAAAGGGAAAATGGAGCCATCCGGACTCGACACCCTTGCGGACGATGCCGCCGACGACCGCACCCAGCACGTCGATGGCGCGGTTGAAAAGGGCCGCCCGCGGCCGCGCCATCATTCGCGGGCGGGGGCCGTCGGACTCTCGGGAACGCACTCGAACATGATCATGTTGGCGCAGGCCCAGCGGAGCAAGCGAACCGCGCGGCCGAGGAAGGGCACGCGGTCGTCCTCGCTGACCACCAGCCGCTTGAGCAGTGACGTCGCGGAGGGCGCGGCCGACGGTTCGGGGGACAGGGTAGGCGGGGAGACGGGCCCACCCGGGGCCGCCGGCGCTGGCGTCCGCGTTCGGACGGCGAGACCGACGAGCGCGCTCACGCCAGGCACCTCGCTCAGGCCCCAGAGGATCGCGTATCCCTGGACGGAGCGGGTTCGGAACCCGCAGGCGGCCAGGATCGTCTCGAACTCGCGTCGAGTGAACGCGTACTGGTAGAACGAGCCGCGCCCGCTTCCCTCGTCGACGCGCGGCGTGGACACCCGGCGGCGATCCCGCCGGCGCACGATGGATAGAATGCGCCGCACAGGGCTGAGATAGGGCACGCTGACGAGGAGAACCCCCTCGTCCCTCAAGACCCGCCGCGCCTCGTGCAACGCCGGCTCCGGGCCCGCCTCGAAGTGCTCGACCACACCGCCGGAATAGTAGACGTCGAACGACCCCTCCCGGAACGGGAGACGACCGACATCTCCCGCGCACAACATCAGGCCCGGCCGGCGGCGGCGCAATTCCGCGAGCGCGTCCCGCGCGAAGTCGAGACCGACGACTTGCGCCCCCCGCGCCGAGTAGTAGGCCACGTACTGTCCGCGGCCGCACCCGCCTTCGAGCACCCGGCTCCGCGGACCCGCGTGACGGCGGAGCAGGGGTCCCAGGGGATCGACGTCGCAGAAGCGCAGCGCCTCCTCGAAGGCGCCGTCCGACCAGGCTTTCTCCCAGAAGTCGGCCGAGCCACCCTCCGCCTCTCCTGAGTGGTACATCTTCAGCACGACGGTGTGACCTCTCGCCTTGCGGAAAAACGTGCACAGCCATCCCGTACTCCCGCGACGAAGTGCGCCGTTACCGCCGCACGATAGGCGGCGACCCTCAGGCGGGAAGGCACGGGAAAGCGCTCCAGGGCGCGGGCCAGGGAGGTCAGCAACTCTCGCGCGGGTCGACGCGCCAGGAGTCCCTTGGCGACACCGCGGCTCCGGGTCGCCTCGATGATCCGCGCGAGCTCCCCGAGCTCGAGAAGCTCGGGCCGGCGCGATGCCGCTTCGCCGCAACCGACTCCGTGCTTGTACTGCTGCCGGCAGTAGCTTCCGATGTCCACGGGCTGATCGTGCTCGGCGACGATCCCGGGCGCGGAGAGAACGGAAATTCCCCGGTGACGGAGGCGGAGCGACAACTCGTATTCCTCCGCCGCCGGCGTGACCATGTCCGACGCGTACACACCCGTGGCGTCATCGAACTGAGCCCGCTCCATGGAGATCTGTCCGCTGGCCACGACGGGCGCGGGCAGAAGGCTGTCGGGAGCGCTGTCCGGAGCCTCGCCCGCGCCCGCGAGGAACGCGCGGAAGGCGCGCGACCCCCGGCCCGGGGGGAAGGGACAGGCTCCGAAGACGACCGTCCCCGGGCGGGCACGATGCGCCGCCACGTGCGCCCGCACCAGCTGCGGCGGTACCAGGATGTCGTCGTCCACGAACAGCGTGATCTCTCCTCGGGTGGCCCGAAAGCCCGCGTTCCGCGCCGCAGCCGGTCCCGCGTTCGCCTGGCGCAGCCATCGTACCGGCCATGGTGACGCATGGAGGGCCGACGACGCGACCTCCTGGGCCGGCGGGGATGAGCCGTCGTCCACCACGACGATCTCGAGGTCGTCTTCCGGATCGAGGCGGCTGGCTGCGAGCCGCTCGACGGTGGCGGCCAGAGCCCGTCCGCGATTGAAGGTCGGTACGACAACGCTCACCTTCATGCCGTTACCCGAGCCCTCGTCACGGGCCGACGGGAGTCCTGCGGCCGGCGCCGGCCCGCAGGGCCCTCCCCGCGTCGACCAGGGCGGTCCGCTCTTCACGACCCAGCCCAAACCAGAGGACGGGCAAGACGTAGGCTGCGCCGAAGAGGGCAAGGAGGGCGACGGTCTC
>DASTLK010000020.1:0-5552 GCA_035715025.1 Vicinamibacteria bacterium | reverse complement strand
CGCCGACAGCCACGAGGGTCGGATCGGAAACCGCCCGGCCCTCATCGGCGTGGGTTACGCCGATACGAGCACCACCCTGCCCCCCGAGATCAGCTACGTGATCCTCGACGCCGGCAAGGAGAAGGTCGTGGCCGCGTACGCGGGCTCGCCGGACCAGGTCGCGTTCAATCGCTCGGTCCTCGACGGCTGGCTCGCGAGCCTCGAGGCGGACGCCCTGCTCACCGCGGAAGTACGCGCGCCGCTGCCGACGGCGCTGGAGCGCGTCGCGCTCGGGTCCGCGCCATTGATGATGATGCCGCCAGGATGGTCCAAGGAACCGGGCGCGCCGTCGCCGTGCCGTGGCCTCCCCGCGCCCGAGGCCGTGGTGCAGGCCTCACCCGAGGGCGACTTCACCGTTTCGTTGCGGGCGGCGTGGTGGCCGGCTTCCCGCGGGCAGAGTCCGGAACAAGCCCTGGCCGCCTGCGGATTGCCGCGCGATGCGGAGCGACCGACGTGCTATGTGCTGCGCTCGGAGCGCCTGGGCGTGACCTACGCGATCGAGGGCGCGTTCGTCGCCGCCGGCGAAGGGCTGCTGCAGCTCGAGATGATCGCGCCGGTGGCCAAGCAGCCCTACCTGCGCGACCTCTTCGCCGCTTGGACCCACGCCATCGCGGGCGAATAGTAGAAGCGCACGATGACCACGAACGAGTAGTCGACGAGCATCTGGCCGCTGGGCCGGGCGATGGAGATGGCGGAGGTGCGGACGCCTGCCCGGGTGCAGTAGACTGCGAGCCACCCCGCCATGCGATCGCTCCGTTCGAGCGCCGTCGTAATCATGGCCGCCGCGCTGCTCATCGCGCCGGCCCGCGTCGAGCCCGCGCCCGGGCCGTCCCGACTCACCCTGCGGCTCCGGGACGTACCGGTGAGCGCCGTCCTCTTCATCCTCTTCCGCCTCACCGGCCAGGGTTACGTCGTGGACGGGGACGTGGTGGGCCAACTCGATGTCGAGATCGTCGATGCGACGCCGGACGCGATCGAGCGGGCGCTGGAGGGCGCCGGGCTGGCGTTTTCGGGGCCGGGGCCAATACGTCGCGTGACCACTGCCGGTGAAACGCCCTCACTGAGCCGGTCGGGGTCCGGCCCGCCCGTCAGTCTGGAAATGATGAAGCCGATCGAGATGCGGGAGTTCCTGCTTCTCGCGCACGACATCACCGGGGACGATTTCGTCGCGCCCGCAGGGCCCCTCGGCCGCTTCGCCCTCTTCGAGGCCGAGGTTCCGTTCGACGACTCGCTGCGCGCGGCGCTGGCCGCCACCGGGCTCGACTACCGCCGTGAGCCGGGCCGCGTTTCCGTCTTCCGTCGGACAGACCCCAGCGCCGTATTGCTGCCGCTCGACACCGGTGGGCCGCACACCGGGCACGTGGGCTATCGCGAGGGCGAAGCGCGCCCGGCGGCGCGATCGGCCGGACTCCAGGGCGAGCTCGTCGCGGACGCGAAACTCGCCGGCCTCGTCACCGCGGGCCCGTCGTGGGTGGCCATCCTGCGGTACGGCGACGGTTATTACGTCAATGTACAGCCAAGCCGGCTCTTCTACGACGGAGTCCTCGAATCGGTGGCCTCCGACCGCGTGGTCCTCAAGAGGGACGATGGCACGCGGCGCGAGCTCGTGCTGTCGTCCGCCGATGCCGGCATCGCCAGACGGCCGGAGGGTGTGCGTACGACACTGGAGCGTGCGACGGCCCGGCTCGGGTCGGGCGAGTTCGAGGAGTCCGATCGCATTTTGCGTACGGCGCTGGCCGCCACCACCGATGCGAACGAGACGATCGTGCTACGCGCCGGGCTCGCGGACGTGCACTATCGATGGGGCCAGATCTTGGCCGACCGGTACGCGACCGAGAACGCCATCCGCCATTTCGAGGAAGCGCACGCCATCGACGCCACCGACCGCTTGTGGCAGGCGGGCGAGGACCTCAACGAGATCGGGTTCCTCTGGACCGCGCTCGGCGAGCCCGAGCGCGCCGAAGGTTTCCATCGGCGCGCGCTGGAAGTGAGCCGGACGGCGGAGGCGAAGAAAGAGCCGTCGCGCGGCTCCTGCGGGCGATATCACCTGCGCGCGGACTGGAGCCAGGCGGCGGCCCTGGACGGCCTCGCCAACGCCGAGCGCGTGCGAGGCCGCTTCGCCGAGGCCGCGACTCTCTACGAGCAGGCCCTGGCCGCATGGGTCGCAGTGGGCGACGGGGCCGGGCAGTCCGCCGCTCTCACCGGCCTCGGGCTCGTGCACCACGGCCAGGGCCGCTACGCCGAAGCCCTTGCCCTTCATCGTCGCGCGCTGGAAAAGCGCCTCGACAATCCTTCCGACCGCGCCGCCATCCTCGACAACATCGGAAGCGCCCAGCTCGCGCTGCGACAGACGGACGAGGCGCGGGCGACCTTCGGTGAAGCGCTCACGATCTACCGGGGGCTACGGGATCGCGCGGGAGAAGGGACGGTACTCAACAACCTCGGCGCGGCCTGGGAAGCCGGGTCCGAACGCGCGCAGGCCTGCGCCGCCTATGCGGATGCCCTAGCCGCCTCGCGCGAGGCCGACGACCGGCGGGGCGCCGCCATCACCACGGGACACCTGCAGCGCCTGGTCGATGCCGGCGCGACCGACGACCGCGCCCTCGACCGCTGTCGCGCCGCGCTGTCCGAACCCGCCGGCGCGCGCTGACCGCCGCCCCTCAGGCGATGGCGGCGTGCGGGGCCGCGTCGAGAACGGCCTCGTCCAGCCGGGCCTCGAGCTGACGGCGCACTTCCTGCGAGGGCACCGCGCCCGACGTGGTCTTGAGGAAGAACCGGTCGAACGCTTCGCCTTCGCGCGTCGAGATCATCATCTCCCGCGGGGAGAGGTCGAGCCCGTGCAGCGCGTGCAGGAGGCTGCCCAGGAAGCCGAGCCGGTCCGGGCCCCGCACCTCGAGGTAAAGCGACGGCCCCACATCGGGCCCGCCGTCCAGGGCGTAGTGCGAGAGGACGATCGGCCCGCCGTCGCGCACGGCGGGCGGTCGTGAGGCCAGGAAGAGGAAGTCGAGAGAAGAGGGCGCGGGTGAGGCCGTGCCCGGCGAGAGGACGAAGTCCGCGATCCAGCGCCCAGCGCCATCCTGCCGCGCGAACCCACGCAGGATGCTGATGCCGAGGTCCGAAAGTCCCAGCGAGAACGCGTCCGCCCAGAACGGGCCCAGCGTGCCCCAGATGCGCACCGACCAGTGGGTCTGGGTCAGATGCGTGACCGCGAAGCCCGGCGCGTCGCCCCGGGCAAAGGGAAGGAAATCCGTGCGGTGCTCGATGGCGGACATGCGAGCGTGGTACTGCAATGGGCGTTCCGCGCGGCAGGAGCGCTCTCCGCCGCACGTCCGTCGTCCCCAAAGCCGTCACGACTGAGCCGGTTACGGCGCGGAGCGCCCCGCGATGGCTCGTCGCGTGAGGCCTGCAAGCTTGTGGGTCGAGGCCGGGCAAGGCCACATAAAGGTCGGTTCCGTACTAGGCTTGACCTTCCCGCTCTTCGAGGAGGACCGATGAATCGCCGCGACTTCGTTGCCGGATCGGTGGGCGCATCGCTCGTGCCCACGCTGGGCCAGGCTCCCGCGAGTGGCCAGACGCCGGTGGCACCCGCCACCGCCGGCAAGCCGCAGCTCCTCGAGCTGCGCCGGATCCACTTGCGGCAGGGCCAGATGGTCACGCGCTACCAGGAGTACGCGAAGAGCGCGCTCGTGCCTGCGCTCAACCGCGCGGGCGTGAAGCCGGTGGGCGCGTTCACGGTGTCGGTGGGCCCGGACAGCCCGACCGTCTACCTCCTCCTCCCCCACTCCAGCGGGGAGTCGATGCTCACGCTGACGAGCCGCCTCAACGACGATGCGGAATACCAGAAGATCGGCGCCGCCTTCCGGGCGTTGCCCGCGAGCGATCCGCCGTACCTGCGCCGCGAGTCGTCGCTCATGACGACGTTCGCGGGCGCTCCCACCCTCGATGTGCCGAGCGGACCCAACGCGGTGGCCTCGCGTGTCTTCGAGCTGCGGACGTACGAGAGCCACAACGACCGCGCGGGCGCCAAGAAGATCGAGATGTTCGAGAAGGGCGAGTTCCCCATCTTCAAGCGCGCGGGCCTCACTTGGGTCTTCTTCGGGAAGAACGTGGTGGGCGCCGGGCTGCCGAGCCTCACCTACATGCTGGTGTTCCCGAACCTGGCCGCGTACGACAAGGCCTGGGCCACCTTCCGCGAGGATCCGGACTGGGTGAAGCTGCGCGGGCTTCCCGAGTACACGGACATCGTGTCCACGATCCACAACGCGCTGCTCCGCCCGACGGACTACTCGCAGATCTGACCAGCGGTGCACGGCGCATGACGGACGCGGAGAGCCCGACCGGCGTGGCGCCCTCAGAGACGATCGGTCTCATGGTGGAGACCGCGCCGGGACCGGGCATCCTCCACGAGCTCACGGGCGTGATGGCCCGTCATCACGCGGACATCACGCTCGTCGAGATCCTGGAGAGCGGACCCGCGAAGAGCCGCATCTACTTCGAGACCACGGTGCCGGCTTCGGCCGACGCGCTGGAGAAGGACCTCGCCGCGCTGCCCATCGCGCGCCGGGTGACGGTGGTGAAGACGTTCCAGCGGATCTACGGCAAGCGGATCATCATCGTGGGCGGCGGCGCGCAGGTCGGCCAGGTCGCGCTGGGCGCGATCTCGGAGGCCGACCGGCACAACATCCGCGGCGAGCACATCTCGGTGGACACCATCCCGCTCGTGGGCGAGCAGACCCTGGCCGACGCCGTCCGCGCGGTGGCGCGGCTGCCCCGCGCCCGCGTGCTGGTCCTGGCCGGCGCGCTCATGGGCGGCGACATCGAGAAGGCGGTGCGCGAGATCCGCGCCCAGGGCGTGCTCGTCCTCAGCCTCAACATGGCGGGCAGCGTCCCCGAGGCCGCGGACCTCGTGGTCACCGATCCCGTGCAGGCCGGGGTCATGGCGGTGATGGCCATCGCGGACACCGCGAAGTTCAGGCTGGACCGGTTGAAGCGGCGCGTCTTCTAGTCCTGCACCCCATCAAAGAAGTGCACGATCCCGCTTTCGAGGGAGTACTCCGCGCCCACGACCTGCAGGTCGTCACGCTCGATCAGCCGCTCGAGGATCTCGGAGCCGTGGCGCAGCTGGTTCGCGGAGACGCGGACGTTCGCGCGCACCGCCTCATGCACGAGGCGATCGGGATCGCCGGCGAGACCGCTCGCCAACAGGCTTTCCACGGAGGGTCGAACGCGGTCGACGATCGAGCGCAGACTCCTCGAGTGCGCGTCCTCGGGCCTCTGCAACTCCTGCAGCGTCGCCAGCACGACGCCGCATTGGGAATGGCCGAGAACGACGACCAGGCGGGTGCCGAACCGGTCGGCCGCGAACTCCACGCTGGCGATCTGGGAGGGAGCGACGATGTTTCCCCCCACGCGGATGACAAACAGGTCTCCCAGGCCCTGGTCGAACACGATCTCCGCGGGCACACGGGAGTCCGAACATCCGAGGATGATCGCGAACGGCTGCTGGCCCGTCA
>DASTLK010000019.1:0-2824 GCA_035715025.1 Vicinamibacteria bacterium | reverse complement strand
GGCCATCTTGCCCGTGTCGACGTTCACGGCCACGATCGAAGCCGTCCAGAGGTTGTCGCCCGGGCGGCTTTGTCCGGACAGCACCGGGTTCGCGTTGCCGGTGCCGAAGTAATACAGGTTCAGCTCCGGGTCGTAGCTGCCGGGCAGCCAGGGCATGCCGCCCCCGTGCTCCATCGAGTACTGGTCGGGCCAGGTCTCCGACCCCTTCTCGCCCGGCCGCGGTGTCGTGTACCAGCGCCACTGCAGCTCGCCCGTGTCCGGATCGCGCGACTCGAGATAGCCGGGCACGTCCAGCGAGTCGCCGCCCACGCCGATGATGACGTGGTTGCGGATCACGACGGGCGCCGCCGTCGAGAAGTACTCGCGCTTGACGTTCGCGATTTCCTTGTGCCAGCGCTCCTTCCCGGTGGTGGCGTCGAGGCAGACGAAGTAGTTGTCCGGAGTCAGGAAGTAGAGCCAGTTGCCGTACATGCCCACGCCGCGGTTACCGATGTGGATGCCGCCCCGCGTCTTCCAGTAGAAGTGCCAGATCTCGCGCCCGGTGCGCGGATCCACGGCCCACACGTTGTCGGGCGCGGTCAGGTAGAGCACGCCGTTCACGAGCAGCGGCGTGGACTTGATGTCGAGGCCGAAGCCGCCCGTCCCCGGCGGCGGCGTGTCCGGGCCCTCCCCGCCCGTCATCGCCCCCGCGGGCTGGGTGTTGGCGCGGTAGATCCAGGCCAGGCTCAGGTTCTTGACGTTGTCCGCGTTGATCTGGGTCAGCGTGCTATAGCGGCGGCCGGAGTAGTCGCCATGATAGGTCGGCCAGGAATCGGTCGGAGGCTTCGTGAGCAGGGCGGGGTCGAGTCCGCGAGGCAGGTCGGCCGCGGCCGCGCCGGAGGCCAGGGAGAGGACGAGGAGCGCCGGCAGCATGGGTATCTTCATTATTTGAGCGTCGCCAGGAAAGCCGTCATGTTGTGGATGTCCGTATCCGTCCACTTGCGCACCATGTCGACGTGCGCTTGCAGGGGATCGGTGAGGGTGACCGCGGGACGGCCGCCATTGCGCAGCCACGAGCGCATCTGCTGCGCGGCCGGATCGTAGATCGTGACGTCGAAATCGGTGAGGCGGACGACGGGGCCGGTGACCGTCTCGCCCGAGGGCAGGGTGACGGTGGCCTTGACCGCCGTCGTCTGGAGGTACGGAGGCACATCGACCTGGCCAGGCCGCGGCGGACCGCGCCGCCGCTGACGTCCGCGCGGCATCACCAGGCGGCCCTGCAGCGTCGCCGCGTCGTCGTACTTCGCGCCCACCCCCTTCAGGTCGCCTTCGGGCGAGTGGCAGGTGTTGCACTTGCCGGCGCCGTTGAAGAAGGCCTGGCCGGCCTTGGGGTCGCCGACCACGATGTCGAGGATCTTGTACTTGTCCCGATCGGCGACGGAAGCGATCGTCGCGTGCAGGAACGTCGCCAGGTCCACCACGTCCTTGTCGGGCAGGTCGAACTTCGGCATCTTCAGCTCGGGCCGTCCCACCTTCAGGAACGCGGCGAGCTGCTTGCCGTTCTCGTCGCTCTGCACGAGGTCGGACCGCGTGAGGTCGGGGCCCTGCTGCCCGCCTCGCGCGTTCGAGCCGTGGCAGAAGCCGCACTGGGCGACGAGCAGGGCCTTGCCGCGCTCCACCGCCGCGGGATCGAACTTGGGCGTGGCCTCCCCCGGGGTGGGCGGGTGGGCCGGTGCGGGTGCGCTCGCGGGCGGCGGGGGCGCGGCGGGCGGCTGTTGCGCGCCCAGGCGGACGGCGGTCAGCAGCACCGCCGTCACCGGTATCACGTGCGTGAGACGCAATCTCACCTCCAGGGGTACTACCGGAGGATATCGGATCTCGCGCTGCGGTGCCCGGGGCCGAGGCGCGGAGTGCCGCCCGGCCCCAGGACGATCGTGCCGTCCGCCTAGTTCTGGTGGAAGGGATTCTCCACGTCGTCGTAAATCCGCACCTCGGCCAGGAGCCCGGTGTCGGCGCGCTCGTAGACGGCGGCCGCCGCCTGGTGCGGGAGGGACGAGCGTCCCCAGGCCGTGACCACGTACTCCAGCGCGCAGAACGCGCCCTCGTCCGCGATCGTGCAGTGCTCGACGCCGAGGCCGCCCCCGTTCGAGAAGAGCAGGGTGAAGAAGCGGAGCAGCGCCGCCGCCCCCCGGTGGATCTCCGGGGAGCCGCCGGCCTCGCGCAGGCCACCGGACGGCGCGAACTGCTGGACGATGCCCGCGGCGTCGCCGCGCGCGAGGCAATCGTGATAGCGGCCGATGACGTCGGGCAGGGCCAGGCCGGCCACCGTGGGCAGCATCGGCTCGCGCACGAGATGGAAGCCGACCAGCGGCCACATGCTGTGGTAGATCCGGATCGACTCCAGCTGCGCCTCCGGCGCGGTGTGGCTGGCGACGGCCACGGGCAGGAAGGTCGTGGCGCCGTGGCGCACCAGGCGCAGGACGCACTCCTCGGTGGCGCCGTCGGTTGGGCGGCGCGGCCCGGGCGCGCCACCTCGAGGTGGGCCGGCGTCTGGGCGGCCTGGTGCGCCTTGAGGTACGCATTGGGATCGTGGCGCAGCGACCCCTCCGGAAGGGCTTCCCACCACGGGCCGAGGTCCTTCCGCACCCGATCCGTGTAGAACACGGGGAGGCTCTCGCTCTCGCCCTCGAAGAACCGGCGGACCGTGGTGTCCTGGTCGAGCAGCCGCCGGACGTTGGAGTCGTGGCGGATCCGGCCGAAGCCTTCCGCCGACACCGCGCGCACGAAGTTCATCCAGCGCGCGGTCTGGACGCGGTTGGCGCGCAGGCGGCGCCCGATGGCCGGC
>DASTLK010000018.1:0-2536 GCA_035715025.1 Vicinamibacteria bacterium | reverse complement strand
TCGCCAAGGCGCTGCGCCGCAAGCCGCGCGAGATCGCCGAGCGCCTGGCCGCGGAGCTCGCGCGGGCGCCGGGGGTGCGCAAGGCGGAGGTGGCGGGCGGCGGATACGTCAACGTCTTCCTGGACCGGGCCCCCTTCGCGCGCGACGTGTACGACTGGGTGGCCGATCCCGCGCCCGCCGCGCGCGTGCCGGGCCACGTCATCGTCGAGCACACGAGCATCAACCCCAACAAGGCGGCGCACATCGGGCACCTCCGCAACGCGATCCTGGGCGACACCTTCGTGGGCATCCTCCGGCACCGGGGGCGTGACGTGGGCGTGCAGAACTACATCGACGACACGGGCGTGCAGGTGGCGGACGTCGTGGTGGGATTTCGCCACGTGGACGGAAAGACCTACGACCAGGTGGCGGAGCTCGCGGCCGGCGCCCGGTTCGACTACTACTGCTGGGACCTCTACGCCCAGGTCGGGGACTTCTACGCCGCCGATCCCGCGCGCAAGAAGCTCCAGGCGGAGACGCTGCACGCGATCGAGGAAGGCGGCAACGAGACGGCGCGCCTGGCCGAGCTGGTGGCCGCCCGCATCGTCGAGTGCCACCTGGCCACCATGGAGCGCCTCGGCATCCGCTACGACCTGCTCGCGCACGAGCGCGACATCCTCCGGCTCCACTTCTGGGACCGCGCGTTCGAGCTGCTCAAGACGGCCCAGGCCATCCGGCTGGAGACGGAAGGCAAGAACGCGGGGTGCTGGGTCTTGACGATGTCGAGCGAGGAGGCTCCGTCAGCGCCCGGAGGACGCGAGCCGTCGGCGCCCGAAGGGCGCCGCTCCAGTGACGAAGACAAGATCATCGTCCGGTCCAACGGGACCGTCACCTACACGGGCAAGGACATCGCGTACCAGCTCTGGAAGATGGGCCACCTCGATCGCGACTTCCGCTATCGCCGCCAGAAGCGCTACGACGACGGACACGTCCTCTGGACCACCACCAGCGGCGAGGGAGAGGACGGGGCTCCGCGCTTCGGCCATGCCCGCGACGTCTACAACGTGATCGACGTCGGCCAGTCCTACCCGCAGCGCGTGGTCAAGGCGGGGGTGGCCGCGCTCGGCCACGAGGAGGCCGCGACGGGGTCGCATCACCTGGCCTACGAGAAGGTCGTGCTCTCCCCCGCCACCGCGCGCGCGATGGGGTACGCCGTCTCCGAGGAGGAGACGGCGGTGAAGGTGTCCGGGCGCAAGGGCCTCGGCGTGAAGGCCGACGACCTCGTGGACGCCCTCGTCACCAAGGCGCGCGCGGAGATCGACGTCCGCGAGGACGCGCGCGAGGGCGAGCGCCGCGCCGCCGACGAGCGGGGGCGCGCCGCGCGCGAGATCTCGGTGGGCGCCCTGCGCTACTTCCTCCTCAAGTTCGGGCGCACCAAGATCATCACCTTCGACATGGAGGAGGCCCTCGCCTTCACGGGCGAGACGGGGCCCTACATCCAGAACGGCGTGGTGCGCGCGCGAAACATCCGGGCCAAGCTGGAGGACGAGGGGCATCGGGTCGCCGACCTGGTGGCCCGCGCCCGGGCTCTCGATCTCGGGGACTGGCTGGCGGGAGAAGAGGGGGACGAGGTCTGGAGCCTCTTCATGTTGATGGCGCGCAGCGACGAGGTCGCGGAGCAGGCGGTGCGCGCGGAAGAGGTCGCGCTCCTGGCCAAGCACGCCTTCGCCGTCGCCCAGGCCTTCCATTCGTACTACCAGAAGCCGCGCTACTCGGTGCTCCACGCCGAGACGGAAGAGCTGCGCGCGCTGCGGACGCTGGTGGTGGACGCGTTCGTGCGGCACATGGAAGTCCTCGCCCGCGTGCTCGGCATCCCCATTCCGGAGCGGATGTGACGCGGCCCGCCATCGGCCTCACCATCGAGAACGCTCGCCAGGAGCCGGAGGTCTTCCGCCTCCGGGAGGACTACGTGCGGTCGGTGGAAGCGGCGGGCGGCCTGCCCCTGGTGCTGGCCCCGGGCCGGCCCCAGGACGCGGCGGAGGTGCTCGGCCGCGTCGATGCCCTGCTCTTGACCGGCGGCGCCGACCTGCATCCCAAGTACTACGGCGAGAAGCCGCACCCCAAGCTGGGACCGACCTTCGAGGAGCGGGATGCCTTCGAGCTGGCGCTCGTCCGCGAGGCCCTGCGCCGGGACCTGCCTCTCCTCGCTATCTGCCGGGGCCATCAGGTGTTAAACGTTGCGATGGGCGGAACACTCGTGCAGGACATCCCGTCTCAACTATCGGGCGCGGGTGCGCACGATCCCGATGTCGAGCGGTGGGAGACTTGCCACGAAGTGGAGATCTTGCCGGGGACGCGACTTCGGGAGATCCTGGGAACGGAGAGAGTCGCGGTGAACAGCTTCCACCATCAGTCGGTCAAGGGCCTCGGGGGGGACCTCGTCCTCTCCGCGCGAAGCCCCGACGGCGTGGTGGAAGGGATCGAGTTGCCGCGCGGGACCCGGCGTTTCGTCCTCGGTGTCCAGTGGCATCCCGAGTCGTTCTGGGACCATCCCCCG
>DASTLK010000017.1:0-10141 GCA_035715025.1 Vicinamibacteria bacterium | reverse complement strand
TGGTCGATCGCCCGCGGACTCGCCAGCGGATCACCCACGTGCTTCTCATCCATGACCGTCCTCCATCGCCGCCATCGCGGGCAGTTGCGCGGCACGCCCCTTCAGGACGCGGCCCACTTCCCGCACGCAGGCCTGTTCGAGCCGGCAGAGCAGCCCGTCGGGCCGGTCCACGCGCCCGGTCCGCACGTAGTTGCTGCAGCGGCAGCTCGTGCTGCAGATCGCCTCCATCGCGCAGGCCGAGCAGGCCGGGTCCTCGCGCGCCGGCGCCGGCCGTACGGCCAGGAAGTCCGTGCCCTCCAGGGCAGTGCCCGGCAGCCGCACCGGGTTGTCGTCGAGGTCCTCCCCGATGAGGCGCTCGCAGGGGTACAGCCGACCAGAAGGAGCGACTGCGATCTCGCCCGCGCCGAAGCCGCAGCGGGCCGACTCGGAGACGGGGACGCCCGCGAGGCGGCCGGCCTTGTCGTCGAGCCAGCTCACGGCCAGCACCGGCAGGGCCGCGGCCCAGACATCCGCCACGTCCGCCACCGCCTCCTCCAACCGCCGCGCGTCGTCCGCGGACCAGCGCGCCCACAGGTCGAGCGAAAGGTCGAAGCACCTCGCGCCGGCCTCGCGCAGGACGGCGATCCCGTCGCCGAGGCGATCCACGTTCGACGGGCGGACGACCATGGCCACGCGGAAGGGGTTGTCCCTGGCGACGAGGTGGCCGATCGTGGCGAGCACGGCGGCCGAGCTTCCGCGGCCGTCGGCGAAGACGCGATGCCGGTCGTGGACCTCCGGCCGGCCGTCGTGGCTCACGGCGAGGTCCATGGAGGGGTCGGTCATCACCGACCAGGCCTCGTCCGAGGTCTGTGTCCCGTTGGTGGTGAGGCTCAGCTCGACGCCGAAGCTCGCGTTCGCGGCCCGACGGCGCGCATGCGCGATCAGCCGCCGCACCCGTCTCGCCTCCACGAGCGGCTCCCCTCCGAAGAACCCCAGTTGGAGAGTGCCACCGGGGGCGAGCGAGGCCAGGGCGCGATCGATCGCCGTCGTCCCGATCACCTCGGGCATCGGCCGCTGGACCTTGGCGCCTGTGTAGCAGTACGTGCAACGCAGGTTACACGCGTGGTTCACCATCAGGACCAGGCCGAAACGCTGGTACATCAGTCGTCCTCGCGGCAGCATGTGCGTGAGGCCTGACGCCAAAGCAATCGCAGTGCCAGGCCCCTCGAGAGTGGCGATGTGCGGCTATCCCTGCTCGGGCGCGGCACTTCACGTACGCTGGGCGGTCGCGAGCGCGAGCGAGGCGCGACACATTGTGACGCGCGCGACAAAAACCGTCGGTCAGTCCGACGCGTTCGGCCGCGGGGCGGTCCGTCACGGCGAGGGAACCGCTTTCAGCCAGTGCCCGCGGCGGCTCCTGTACACTCGCCCGCGGAGGTGCGCATGCGGCTGTGTCTCGTCGTGGCCGCGCTGATGGTCGGGGGAGTGGCCGCGCCCGCGCGGGCCGACAAGAAGCTCGACGAGGCGGTGACGAAGGCCGAGGCCCAGCTCGCGAAGGGCAAGGAGGACGAGGCGGTCAAGATCCTGCAGAAGGCGGCCGCGCAGGCTCCCAAGGACCCGGAGCCGCCTCTCGTCCTGGCCCAGGTCCTCGTGCGGCTCGGGAGGATGGACGACGCGGCCGCTTCCTTGGCCAAGGCGAGCGAGCTCTCAGCCTCCGCGAGCCCGGCCGTGCGTGCACGCGTGCTCACCGCTCGGTCGTCGATGGCCCTGCGCATGGGAGGCGCGGGCGAGGCCCTGGCCCTCGCCCAGCAGGCCGTCCAGGCCGAGGGCGGCGCTTCGAGCCTCTCCGCGCTGGCGCGCGCGCAGGCGCGCCTGGGCCTGCCCGCGGCCCGCGAGACGGCGGAGAAGGCGGTGAAGAGCGGGCCCAGCTCGGCCGCGGCCCACGTCGCTCGGGGAGACGCGCTGCTCGCGGCGCACCTGGGGCGGGAGGCGGAGGGCGCCTACAAGCGTGCCTCCGAGATCGAGCCTCGCTCCACGGCCGCTCTGGCCGGCCTCGCGTGCGCCCTGGCCGCCCAGGGCAAGGCGGGCCCTGCTCTCGAGGCCGCGCGCGCCGCGACACAGGCGGACCCCCATTCCGGCGAAGCCCAGGCTGCGCTGGCGCTCGCGCACCTCACCCAGGATCCCTCGGACAAGGCGAGCGAGGCCATGGCCGCCGTCCAGCAGGGCGCGTTCCTGGAGCCCAGGAACCCGCTCGTGCAGCTCACCCTGAGCCGCGTGTTCGAGAGCCGCGGACAGCTTGCGGAGGCCGCGCGTAGCTACGCGCAGGCCGGTGGCCTCGACCCCTCGTGGCCGGCGCCGCCGGTGGCCGCGGTCGCGCTTCTCCTGCGCCAGGGCGATGCCGCGGCCGCGGCCGCGGGATTCGAGGCGCTGTCCGTCGAGGCGAAGTCGTCGGGAGAGGCCCAGCTCCTGCTGGGCCGTCTCCTCTTGCGCAAGGAGGATTGGAACGGCGCGAAGGCCGCCCTCGACTCGGCCGCGGCCGCGCTCCCTGGCCTCGCCGAGGCCCAGGCCGCGCTGGGTACCGCCGCCTACAACGTGGGTGAGCTGAAGGTGGCCGCGGAGGCCTACGGCCGCGCCGCGGCCCTCGAGCCCGACAACGTCGCCTACCTCTCGAACCACGGGCTCTTCCTCGGGTACGACGGCCGCCCCGACGAGGGCCTCGCCGTCCTGCTCCAGGTCGTCGCTCGCCCCGACGGTCAGGGGGACGCGGGGGCGTTCATCAACCTCGGCTGGCTCTACCGGAATCTTCGCCCTCCGAAGGTGGCGGAGAGCGTGGCCGCCTACGAGAAGGCGCGGAAGCTCGATCCCAAGAGCGCCAAGGCCGCGCTGGGCGTGCCCCTCGCCTACCGCGCGGCCGGCCAGTGGGCGCGCGCGATCAGCGCCTACGAGCACGTGTCACAGGCGTACCCCAAGCTCGACGGGCCAGCGCTGGTCGGCACGGCCTGGTGTTACTTGCGGAGCGGCGAGGACTACAAGGCCCGCTTCTACACCCACGAGGCCGCCAAGGTGGGGGCGGACGTGCGCAGCCTGCGCGAGGCGCTGCTCGCTCCCGCCAAACCGGCGTCCGCGGCCTTGAAGTCGGCGGACGAGCTTTCCGAGCTCGCGCAGCAGCTCGAAGAGAACGGCGCGGGGGAGCAGGCCTTCGCCGCCCAGCGGCTCATGGCGCGCGGACGGGCGGGAGTGCCTCCGCTCGCTTCCGCGCTGCGCGACAAGGACACGGCGCTTGCGGTGCGCGAGCAGATCGTGGACGGCCTGGCCCGGATGGGTCCGGCCGCGGGGGAGGCGCTGGCCGAGCTCGACCGGCAGGTCAAGGCCGGTCCCCGCGCGCCGGCGGCGCCGGGGCTCGGGGAGCGCGAGGCGAAGCTCGTGGTCTCGATGCGGGCCGCCGCCTCGAAGATCCGAGGGAGGTGAGGTACCGATGACCATCACAGCATCCTGGCGCGCGCCGCTCGTCGCGTTCGCACTGTTGACGGCCAGTCCCGCATGGGCCCAGCAGAGTGCCTTCCTGCGTGCCAAAGACGATCGCATCGTCGACGGCGAAGGCCGGGAAGTCCTGCTGCGCGGCATGGGCCTGGGCGGCTGGATGCTCCAGGAAGGCTACATGCTGGGCATCAAGAAGGAAGGCACCCAGCATTCGATCCGGGCGCGGATCACGGACCTCCTCGGCAAGGAAGACGCCGAGCGGTTCTACCAGCTCTGGCGGCAGAACCATATGACTCGTGACGACGTCGATCGACTGGCCGAGGCCGGGTTCAACAGCATCCGCCTGCCCATGCATACCAACCTCTTCACGCTGCGCATCGAAGAGGAGCCGGTGAAGGGCCGCGACACCTGGCTGACCACCGGGTTCGAGATGACCGACCGCCTGCTCGCCTGGTGCAAGGCCAACCGGATGTACCTGATTCTCGATCTGCATGCCGCGCCCGGTGGGCAGGGGAAGGATGCCAACATCTCCGACTACGATCCGACCAAGCCGTCGCTGTGGGAGAGCGAAGAGAACCAGCGAAAGACGGTGGCGCTCTGGCGGCAGCTCGCCCAGCGCTATGCGAACGAGCCGTGGATCGGCGGCTACGATCTCCTGAACGAACCGAACTGGACCTTCGAAGGGAAGACCGGGGACAAGGCCGAAAACGGCGTCCGGGACGTCTCGAACCGCCCCGTCTGGGACCTCTACCAGGCCATCACCCGCGCCATCCGGGAGGTGGACCGCAACCACGTGATCATCGTCGAGGGCAACGGGTGGGGGAACAGCTACGGCGGATTCCCGGGCCCGTGGGACCCCAACCTCGTGATCAGCTTCCACAAGTACTGGAACGCGAACACCGAGGACGAGATCGCGAAGTACCTGGCCCTCCGCGAAAAGTACCACGTGCCGTTGTGGCTCAGCGAGAGCGGCGAGAACACGAACGAATGGTTCCGCGAATGCGTGGACCTGGTCGAGCGCCACCACATTGGCTGGTCCTGGTGGCCGCACAAGAAGGTCGGCTCGCCGCGGTGCATCCTGACCGTGACCGCGCCGGACGACTTCAAGAAAGTCGTCGCCTACTGGAACGGGGAAGGTGAGCGCCCGTCGCGTGAGAGCGCTCGCCGCGGCCTGTTCGAGCTCGTCGAGAACCTGAAGCCGGGCGCGTGTCGGTACAACGCCGACGTGACGAAGGCCTTGATTCCGGGCGGTCGAGCGGTCGCGGGTCCTTCGAACCTTCCCTGACCGCCCGTGACGACGTTCGTCACCGCCGCCCAACGCGGTCTGGATCGCCCGTCAGCTCCGCCCAGACGGCCGCCGGCTCACTTCGCCGGCGGCGCGACGACGACGAGGTCGCTCGACGTGACGCCGCCCCCGTGCGCGAGGTACACGGTCCCACGTTCCGTCACCACCGCGTTACGCGCCCCCGCCCGTGTCGGCACGGTCGCCTGCAGGGCCAGCAGACCCGCGCTGTTCGCGCGGGCGATGGTCAGCGTTCCGGCCTTGGCCGAGCCGACGTAAAGGAGGTGGGTCGCCGGGACGTAGACGAGGTCGTCCACGCCGTCGCCGGCGTCGATCGACGACAGGACCTTGCCATCGTGACCGACGTCCATGGCCTTCGCGGCTGCGTCGCAGGCGATGAACAGGATGCCTGCCGGCTCATCGAGCGAGAGGCCGTGGGGGCCGCCATCGCCGCAGGCGGGGTTCCAGGTGGCCGCCGTCTCGTGCGTGTTCATGGCGATGGCGAGCGTGCGGTCCTTGTCCTCGAGGTTCGAGTAGACGCGGCCGCGCTTGGCGTCCACGGCCAGGGCCTCCGGCTCGCCGTCGAAGGTCAGCTTCGCCTTCTGGACGAGGGTGGCGGCGTCGAGCACGCGGATGGAGTGATCGCGCGGCGTCGTGACCCATACCTCTCGGGTGGGCGCGACGTAAGCCAGGAGGTCCGGCGAGGCGTCCAGGCTGCCGCAGGCGCCCTTGATCAACTTTCGCGCGTCCACCGCGCAGACCGTCGAGTCACCGCGATTGCCGATGTAGACGACCCCGTCTCCCACCGTGGCCGCGCTGGGGCCGACGATGCGCTTGCCGTTGCGGGCCTCCACCTCCTTGGTCGGAAAGCCCGACACCTGCGTGAGCTTGCCGGTGGCCGTGTCCACGACGTCGACGGCGCCGGTGTTGCCCGCGGGCGCCCAGAGGAAGCCGGTGTGGAGGTCATAGGCCATGACGTCCATGCCGATGCCGGCCTCACCACCGCCGGGCAGGGTCAGAGTCTTGACGGCATAGGCCGCAGGTGCGGTGGAAGTAGCGGTTGCGGTCTTGGCCGCGGGCGGGGCGGACGCGGGTGTGACGAGAGGCAGTAGGAGCAGAAGGATGGCTTGTCGCATGACCGCATCGTCACACGGAGGGAGGGCGTGAACAAGAGTTCCCTTCTCGATGCGATGTGTTCTGTAACGGAAGCTGAACGGGAGCGAGAAGGCCCATGGCCTGAGGGGCGCGGTCGCCGCAAATTTGCTTTTGTGCCCGCGACGAAACCTCGCACCTGGCACCTGAATGACGCCAGGGATTACCCATATCGACTGACGTGAAGAGGAACGATGCTTGTAGTCGATTGCGAGTCCCACCCGGGTTCGCTGTCCGGCGGCAGGGCCGGACACACATGGACGGAGGCTTCGATGAGAGTGCTCGCCAGTCTTACCGTGTTGTGCCTCGCGGCGGCCGTCGCCGCAGCGGGGGAGAAGCCGGTGAAGGTCCGGGACCTGCCCCCGGCGGTCCAGAAGGCCATGGAGCAGGAGACCAAGGGCGCCGTGGTCAAGGGATACGCGCAGGAGACGGAGGACGGGAAGGTCTTCTACGAGGTCGAGACCAAGCGCGATGGCGTGGCCCGGGACGTCACCTTCGACCCGAGCGGGGCGCTGGTGTCCGTCGAGGAAGAGGTCACCCTCGCTTCGATTCCGGCCGCGGCCCGGGCCGCCATCGAGAAGGGGGCGGCGGGAGGGAAGATCGGGATGGTCGAGAAGGTGACTGAACTTGGCCAGGTGAAGTACGAAGCGCACGTCAGCAAGGGGCTGAAGAAATCGGAGATTGTCGTGAAGGAAGACGGCTCGCCTGCGAAGTAGACGGGGCCACCGAGCATGAATCTCACCCGTTCCGTGGTTCTGGCCTTCCTCCTGGCCGCGACGCTCGGCGCGGCCGGAGCGCCGGCCAGCGAAGGAGACGAGGACACCGTCCCGCTCATCCTCGGCGCCGGCCGGCCGTTGCGCGTGGCCCTCGACCAGAAGATCCGGCTGCGCCAGGTCGGACAGCCGGTGACGGCGACTCTCGTCGAGGACGTCTACGCGCGGGACCGGGTCGTCCTCCCGGCGGGCACCCGCGTCGTGGGCCGCCTGGAGCGGCTGGACAAGCTCCCCAAGGGAGCGCATTGGCGCGCCATCGCGGGCGGTGACTTCACGCCCCTTCGCAAGGCGGTCCTGAAGTTCGACACGCTGAAGCTCGGTGACGCTCGGGAGCTCACGATCGACACCACCGTCGATGGCGGCACCGAGAATGTCGCGCTGCTCACCGCGAAGGGCTCGGAGAAGGAGAGCGCCGCCGACAAGATACGCACGGAGGCGAGCCGGCGCCTCAAGGAGGAGCTGGCCCCTCTGAAGGGGCCCGGCAAGCTCGAGAGGCTGAAGGACGCCTTCATCCGCCACCTTCCCTACCATCCCCAGTACCTGCGCAAAGGCACCCTCTACACCGCGCGGCTGACCGCACCCCTCTCGTTCGGAACGGCGACGCCGATCGCACGCGCCGAAGGGATCTCCGTCGCCCCCCCCGGCAGCGTGCTGAAGGCGCGCCTCACGTCGACCCTCGACTCCGCGACGTCCGCCAAAGGCACTCACGTCCACGCCGTCCTGACCCAGCCCGTCTTCGCCGCCGATGGACGGCTCCTCCTTCCCGAAGGGACGGAGATCGAGGGCGAGGTGACCTTCTCGCGTGGCGCCCGGCACCTGCGCCGCAACGGGCAGCTCCGATTCCTCTTCGAGACGGTCCGCCTCCCGGGGGAAGACCCCGAGGCGATGAAGGCGTCGCTGCAGGGTGCGGAGCTCGGCCGCGGCCAGCGCGTGGCCATCGACGAAGAGGGCGGCGCCACCGTCACCAACTCCAAGGCCCGCTTCGTGCTCCCTGCCGTCGCCCTCCTCAGCCTGCGCTCGTCACTCGAGTCCGAAGGTCCCGACCCGGGCGAAGTGGGAGGGGGAGGAGGTGGCTCGGACATCCTGGCCCAGGGGCCGGGAGGTTTCCTGGCTTGGAGCCTGATCGGGGTGGGCCTCAGCCAGATCTCGAAGCCGGTGGCGGCGGCGTTCGGCATCGTCGGAGTCGTCCGCAGCACCTACCGGTCGTTCTTCGCGAAGGGCCGGGAGGTGGTAATCCCGGCCGACACCGCCATCCAGCTCCAATTGGCGCCGGCCCAGCCCGGGCCCTGAGCGCACACCGGTGGCCTCCCTACGCCGCGTCCTCGCCGTGGCCACCCCGCTGGCCTTCGCCCTGGCGCGGGGCGGCGCGGAGCAGGCGGTGCGAAAGCCCGTGTTCCCGTCCGAGACGCGACTGGTCGTGCTCCAGGCCACGGTCAAGAACGGCCGCGGCGAGCTGGTGACGAACCTGGGGCGGGAAGCCTTCACGCTGTACGAAGACGGCAAGGCCCAGCCCATCTCGGTCTTCCGTGCCGACGACGTTCCCGTGTCCCTCGGCCTCCTCATCGACAACAGCGGCAGCATGCGCCGGCTGCGGGCAAAGGTCGAGGAGGCGGCCCTCGCCTGCGTGCGCGCCTCGAACCATGACGACGAGGTCTTCGTCCTCAACTTCGCGGACAAGGCCCGCATCGACGTGCCGCTCACCACGGACATCGCGGAGATCGAGCGGGGAATCGCGCGCGTGGACTCCATCGGGGGCACTGCCCTGCGCGACGCGCTCGACCTCGGCACGCGCTACCTGGCCGAGAACGGCAGTCGCCAGCGCAAGGCCCTCCTCGTGATCTCCGACGGCAAGGACAACGCGAGCACGACGTCCGTGGACCAGATCCGCCGGGAGGCCGAGAAGCTCGACATCGTCGTGTACGCGGTGGGCCTGGCCTCTGACGAGGACGGGTCCATCTCGCGCTACGGCCGCCACGAGCTCGACGACCTCGCGGAGCTCACGGGCGGTGTGGCCTACTACCCGCGGAGCTTCGAGGAGCTGGACGCCATCGCCCTCGGCATCGCCCGCCAGATCCGTAGCCAATACACGATCGGATACCGGCCGGCGGATCGGAGCCTCGATGGCTCGTATCGCAAGCTGCGCGTGGTGGCCCGCAGTCCGGAGCGGCTCACCGTCCGGACGCGTGCTGGCTTTCGCGGCACGCCCGTCCCCGGGCGCCGTCCTTCCCCTCCCACCATGTGACTGACGGCGGCTCTTCGCCGCGGCCCCCCATCGCCCCATCCAGTCCCTTCGCGAATAGTCGGCCCGACCAGGCTGACGAGCACGCCGCGCCCGGAGGCGACCTTAACGAGAGCTTGCCCGATTTCAGCGACCGTGGCCTCCAAGTACCGCCAGAGCCTTTTGCGGCCGACGCCGTCATGCCGGCGCACCACCGTGGTCACCGGAGCGCCTTGCCCTCCGCGAACGATTCCGCCCGGGTCGGACCATTGGTCCGTCGACCCGGCTTGAGGTTTCGGTCACACGAGGGAGGTCGTGATGAAGGTTCTCATTGTGATTCTCATGTTGGCCTTGCCGGTCGGAATTGGCGTAGGCGGAGCAACCGCGGCGGAGGTTGGTGGCGAGCCGGGATCCATCGAAGGACAAGTGGCCGACTCGACCAGGAGCCCGCTGCCCGGGGCCCGCGTCGAGATCGAGCCCCGCGGCCTTCGGCTGGCGACGGACCGCCAGGGCCGTTTCACGGCCTCGAGCCTTCCGCCGGCCGAGTACCGCGTCCGGATCTCCTACCTCGGCTTCACGGACTACGAAGGGGTGGTCAAGGTCGAGGCCGGCGGCCGGACGTCCCTCCACGTGGAGCTGACGCCGCACGTGTCGGAAGAGGTCACGGTCACCGCGCCGCGTGCGCGCGGCGAGGACGCGGCCCTCAACCAGCAGAAGAGCGCCCAGAACATCGTGAACGTCCTCCCCGCCGAGGTCATCCGCAGTCTCCCCAACACCAACGTGGCCGACGCCATCGGACGCCTGCCCAGCGTGTCCCTGGAGCGGGACGAGGGCGAGGGCAAATACGTTCAGGTGCGCGGGCTCGAACCGCGGTATACGAACGCAGCGATCAACGGCGCCCACATCCCCTCCTCGGAGAGCGGCGGCCGCCAGCTCAAGCTCGACGCGATCCCCTCCGACCTCGTGGGCGCCATCGAGCTGCACAAGACGCTCTCCGCGGATCAGGACGGTGACGCGATCGGGGGATCGATCAACTTCGTGACCAAGTCGGCGGGAGACCGGCAATCGTTCACGGTGGGAGCCCAGGGCGGCTACACCGACCTCCAGGATGGCCGCTCCGTCTACCAGTTCGACGGCACCTATTCGAACCGCTTCGGGACGGGGAAGAAGCTGGGCCTCGTCCTGGGCGGCACCTACGATTGGAACGGGCGCGGGATCGACGACATCGAGCCCGGGGTGGACACCGTGGAGCTTCCG
>DASTLK010000016.1:0-4143 GCA_035715025.1 Vicinamibacteria bacterium | reverse complement strand
AGCCAGGGAAGAACGTCGGGCTGGCCAAGGACCACACGCTCTTCGCGCTCGCGGATGGATTCGTCCGGTTCGAGGACCACGGCTCGCGCGGACTGCGCGTGAGCGTTGAGCCCGCGGCCAGCTAGGAGTGTGTCCGAGTAGCCGCTGGGCGCCGACTCGGCCACACTCCTAAATGGATTAGGAATGTGTCCCCGTCGAGAGACCGGACACATTCCTCGGTGACCCATGTTCGTCGACCGGGTCAAGATCTTCGTGAAGGGCGGCGACGGCGGCCGCGGATGCGTCAGCTTCCGCCGGGAGCCCTACGTGCCCAAGGGCGGCCCTGACGGAGGGGTGGGCGGCAAGGGGGGCGACGTCGCCCTCGTGGCCGTCTCGCACCAGAACACGCTCCTCCCCCTGCGCTACCACACCGAGTTCCGCGCCGAGCGCGGGACCCACGGCGGGCCCGGCAATCGCACGGGGGCGGAGGGCGCCGAGCTGCTGATCCAAGTGCCGCCCGGCACCGCCGCCGTCGACGAAGGCACGGGCGAAGCGCTCGGCGAGGTGCTGCGCGACGGCGACCGCCTGGTCCTGGCCAAGGGTGGCCGCGGGGGACGCGGCAACCGCTCGTACCTCTCCAACCGCAATCGCGCGCCGCGGGAGTCGGAGCCCGGAGAGGACGGGCAGGAACGCTGGGTCCGGCTCGACCTGCGGCTCATCGCCGACGTGGGACTGCTCGGCTTCCCCAACGCGGGCAAATCGACGTTGCTGGCCGCGATCTCCGCCGCGCGTCCGAAGGTCGGCGACTACCCGTTCACCACCCTCTCGCCCGTCCTCGGCGTGGTGGAGGTGGACGAGCGGACCTTCGTGGCCGCCGACATCCCCGGCATCATCGAGGGCGCGCATGCGGGGGCCGGCCTCGGCCTCCAGTTCCTCCGCCACGTCGAGCGCACGCGGGTGCTCCTGCACGTGGTGGACGCTTCCGGCCTCAGCGGCCGCGACCCGGCGCACGACCTCCGCGCCGTGCGCGACGAGGTGCGGGAGTGGAACGCGGAGATGCTGGAGCGTCCGCAACTGGTCGTCGCCACCAAGCGCGACGCGCTCGGCGAGGAGGACCCTCTCCCCGCCTTGCGCGAAGCGGCGCGCGAGCTCGGGCTGCAGGTGGTGCCGGTGTCGGCGGTGGCCGGCGAGGGCCTCCTGGAGCTCAAGCGCGCCCTGGCCACACGCGTCGCGGAGGCGCGCGTGGAGGCGGACCTGCCCGCGAGCGAGCTGACGTGAAGCTCGGGCTGCTGGGCGGCATGTTCGATCCCATCCACATCGGCCACCTGCGCGCGGCGGAGATCGTGCGCGAGGCGCTCGCGCTGGACGAGGTGGTCTTCGTGCCCGCAGGCCGGCCGCCCCACCGCGGGCAGCCGGCGGCGGCCGGCCTCGATCGCTACGCGATGGTGGCCCTCGCCACCGCCACCGAACGTGCCTTCGTGCCCTCCGACGTCGAGCTCGCGCGCGAAGGCCCGAGCTATACCGTCGAGACGGTGGCCCTGATCCGCAAGCAGCGTCCGGGAGTGGACATCGTCCTCATCGTCGGCAGCGACAACCTGCCCATGATCGCGGACTGGCGCGAGCCGGAGCGGCTGCTGGAGCTGTGTACGGTGGCGGTGGTGGAGCGGCCGGGCAGCGTCCCCGCGCCCGCGGTCACGCTGCCGGCGGAGCGCGTGCACCGTGTCGAAGGCACCGCGCTCCCCATCGCCAGCCGCGACCTGCGCGAGCGCGTACGCGCCGGACGGAGCGTGCGGCATCTCGTGCCCGGCGCGGTCGCGGACTACATCGAGAAGCGGGGTCTGTACCGGTGAGGCTGCCGGGCGCCGTGAAGAAAGCGGCCCGGGCCGCCCTGGACAAGAAGGCGGAGGACGTCGCCGTCCTGGACCTGCGCAAGGGCTCCGCCTTCACCGACTACTTCGTCCTCGCCTCGGGGACGTCCCAGCGCCAGATCGTCGCCATCGCGGATGCGGTGCAGGAGGCGATGCGCGCCGAGGACCTGCGCCCCAAGCACGTGGAGGGCTATCCGCGCCAGGAGTGGATCCTGCTGGACTACTCCGGCTTCGTCGTGCACATCTTCACGCCCCGCACGCGGAGCTTCTACGACCTCGAGCGCCTGTGGGGCGGCGCCGCGCGCCTGGAGATGAAGGAGTGACGGCCGTGGCCCCCGTCCCCGAGCTGTCGGGCGTGGTCGCGGCCTCGCCCGCCATGCGCGACCTCCTGAAGCTGGCCAGCCGCCTGGCCGAAGGGCGCACGCCGGTCCTGATCCAGGGCGAGAGCGGCACGGGCAAGGACCTGCTCGCCCATTGGCTTCATCATGCGGGCCCCCGGCGCGACTATCCGCTCATCAAGGTGCACTGCCCGTCGATTCCGTCCGAGCTTCTCGAGTCGGAGCTGTTCGGACACGAGGCGGGCGCATTCACCGACGCCAAGCAGCCCAAGGCGGGCAAGATCGAGCTGGCCGCGGGTGGCACCGTGTTCTTCGACCAGGTGCAGGATCTCACCCCGAACCTGCAGGCCAAGCTGCTGCGCGTGGTGGAGGACTGCCGGTTCGAACGTCTGGGCGGCACCAAGACGATCGAGGTCGACGTGCGCTTCGTGGCCGCCTCCAGCGTCGACGTCCGGCAGGCCGTCTCCGCGGGGACGTTCCGCCAGGACCTCTATCACCGGCTGAGCGTGGTGCCCCTGACCGTGCCCCCGCTGCGCGAGCGCCGTGACGACATCCTGCCCCTGGCGGAGACGTTCCTGGCCCGCGAGCGCCAGCGCCGTACGACCCCCGCGCGCGCGTTCGCGCGCGAGACGTCGGAGGCCTTGAAGGGTTACGCCTGGCCGGGCAACGTGCGCGAGCTGCGGTCCGTGATCGAGCGCGCGGCCCTCTATACGACGAGCGACGTGGTGGCCTCCGCCGCGCTGCCCCCGCACATCCTGGAGCAGCCGGCGACGCTGTGGGCGGGGCGCGACCGAAGACCGTCGCTGAAGGAGATCGAGAAGGAATACATCCGTTACGTGCTGGATCAGGTCGCGGGCCAGCAGACGCGGGCCGCGGCCATCCTCGGCATCAGCCGCAAGGCGCTGTGGGAGAAACGGCGACGGTACGGAATCCGCTGATGCAGAGGGCACGAACAGGACGGAATCGACCCGCGTTTTCCGCAGCGGAGGGTTTCCGCTGCCGCCGAGCCGCGACTGCCTCGCGGCGAGGCGCATGATGGCGCAAAGATCCGAAGCGAGGACGCATTCAATGGAACAGAAGAAGATGAAAAGCTTCCGGGAAAAGCTGCTGCAGAAGAAGCAGGAGATCCTGGTCGCCTACACGAAGAGCAAGAGCTACGGCCGGGAGGCGGACGAAGAGGGCTCGCAGGACATCGCGGACAAGGCGTCCAACTCCTACACCAAGGAGTTCCTCTTCAGCCTTTCCAACACCGAACGCGACATGCTGCAGCTCGTGGACGAGGCGCTGGTCCGGATCGACGACCGTCGCTTCGGCACCTGCGTCGTGTGCGAGGAGGAGCTGGACCGCAAGCGCCTGGAGGCCGTGCCCTGGGCCAAGCGGTGCATTTCCTGCCAGGAGAAACAGGAGCAGGGCCTCCTGTGACGTCCCGGCCGGGCCGGGAAGGCGCGCCGCTCCCGGGGGGCGCGGGCCAGCCGTGACCGCGCTGGGCCAGGCCACGACGCGCCTGCTCGTGGACCCCGTGCTGGCGCTCGTCTTCCCGTCCTCCTGCCCGGGATGCGGCCACGACGTCGATCAGCCCACGCGCGGCCCGTTGTGCCTGGCCTGCTGGTCCGCGCTGCCTCGTCATCGCGGGCCCGTGTGCCCCTGCGGGTTCCCGCTTCCCCTCGGCGCGGAAGCGCCCTGCGGCCGCTGCCGCCGCGGGCTCGCCCCGTTCGCACGCGGAGCCAGCCTGGGGCCCTACGAGGGCACGCTGCGGCTCCTGGTCCACGAGATGAAGTTCCGCGCCCGCCGCCGGGTCGCGGCACGGCTGGCCGAGGTGCTCCTCGCCGCCCCCGACGTGCGGGCGACCCTGGACGGCGCGCACGTGCTGGTGCCGGTCCCCCTGCACCCGCGCCGCCGACGCGAGCGCGGCTTCAACCAATCGGCGTTGCTGGCCCGCGCCCTGGCCGGGCCCACCA
>DASTLK010000015.1:0-9717 GCA_035715025.1 Vicinamibacteria bacterium | reverse complement strand
CAGCCGCTTGTAGCTGTTCACGGTGGGCGCGAAGAAGGGCAGGAGGTCGGCCAGCCCGCGGAGCTGTCCGGCGAGGTAGCTCTTGAAGACGCGGCTCATGCGGCGCGGATCCTTGTCGTCGTCGAACGCGTTGCCGTCCTTCGTCCACAGGCTCTGGTGCATGTGCCCGCTGCAGCCGGGCAGGGCGCTGTTCCACTTGGCCATGAAAGTCGGCATGACCTGGAAGCGCTGGCCGATCTCCTTCACGCTCGTCTTGAAGAGGACCCCGCGATCGGCCGCCTCCAGGGCGTCCGCCGCCTGGATGGCGGCTTCGAACACGCCGGGGCCCGTCTCCGTGTGCAGTCCCTCGATGGGCACGCCGAACGCGCCCAGCTCGTCCAGCATCGCGTTGAAGAAGGGACGGCTGTGGGCCATGCGCACGAGCGAATAGCCGAACATGCCCGGCGTGAGCGGCTTGGGGGACACGTACTGCTTCTCGGCCAGGGACTCCGGGGTCTCCTGGAAGTTGAACCACTCGAATTCCAGGCCGGCCTTGGCGATGAAGCCGGCCGCCTGCGCGCGGGCCACGATCTTCTTGAGGAGCGAGCGTGGGCAGACGGGCAGCGGCCCGCCCTTGCCGTCCTCGAAGTCGGCCAGGAAGAACGGCACCCCCCCGTCCCAGGGCACGGTCCGCGCGGTGGAGAGGTCCACCCGCGCCACCGCGTCCGGATAGCCGGTGTGCCATCCCGTATAGGTCGCGTTGTCGTAGCAGACGTCGGCGGAGTCCCACCCGAAGACGACGTTGCAGAAGCCGAAGCCGCCGCCCTCGGCCGCGGACAGGAACTTGTCCTTGTGAAGGTACTTGCCGCGCAGCACCCCATCGATGTCCGTGACCGCGACCTTGACCTTCTGCACCGGTGAGCGGCGCAGCTCGGCGAGGATATCCTTGGCGGACGCGGCCATAACCAACAGCATAACGGCTGGGACGGTCAAACGGACGGAGACGGAGACGGGCACGGAGAAGGACGTGATACGCTGCGCGCCGTACCGTGAGCGGCACCGATCCCGAAAAGGACGCGCCGGACCGCCGTCGCATCAAGCAGATGGAGGTCATGGTCGCGGAGGCCGTCCGGGAGACGGCCGACACCACCACCCTCGTTCTCTTCACCGGCAACGACCGGCTCGACTACAAGGCCGGCCATTTCCTGACCATCGACCCCCACCAGTTCGAGGGCCTCGAGCGCTTCATCGCGTTCCTGGAGGACCTCAAGGGAAAGCGCGAGCCGCCGCGCGCCTACTCGATGGCCTCCTCGCCGCACGAGAAGTACCTGGCGGTCACGGTCAAGGAAGAGCGCTACGTGACCGGTCTGACCCAGTACCCGCCGCTGCTCTCGCCCCTCCTCGTGAAGCGCCTCGTGCGCGGGACGCGGCTGGTGGTGACGGGATTCACCGGGCCCTACACCCTGTCCGACGACATCGAATCGAAGACCGACCACCTCGTGCACATCTGCGCCGGCTCCGGGAGCGTCCCCAACTTCGCGATCCTGAAGTACGCGCTCCATCACCACCCCAGGCTGCGGCACACGTTCGTGTACTCGAACCGCACCTGGGACGACGTGATCTTCCGGCAGGAGCTGCAGGCTCTCGGTCAGGCGCATGCCGACCGGCTGCGCCTGCTGCACACGCTCACCCGGGAGCCGGAGCCGCACCGGCATGGAGGGGACGTGCGCGCGGGCCGCATCGGGAACGAGCTGCTGCGCGAAGCGATCCCGGATCCGTCGTCCTGCCGCGTGTTCGCCTGCGGCCCCGCCATCACGGTCTGGGACCGCAAGGCGGCGCGGGAGAGCGGGGTCGAGCCGGCTCCGCGTTTCCTGGAGACGGTCCTGGAGGGCCTGAAGGCGATCGGCGTGAAGAACGAGCAGATTACCCGTGAGTCTTACGGGTAGGATCGGCTCAACGGTCTACGCGCTGCACTCCCCGTCCATGGTCGTGACTTCGAACGCCGACTGCTCGCCGAGGTCCACGAAGTCGGCGGGGGCCGTCTCCTCCGCGCGCACGCGCTCGAGGTCGGCCAGCGCGGCCTTGACCGTGTCCAGATCGACGCGGCGGAAGAACGCGGTCGCCGTCTCGCCCGTCTCGCGGCTCGTGCGGTAGAGCTCGATCAGGCGCTCGACCGCGGTGTCGATGCGCCGCACCGGCACCTTCGCGGCCAGCCGCGCGAAGTGAGCGCCGTCGTCGTCCACTCCACCCCCGACCATGAGGAAGTACTGGGGCAGCGCCTTGCCGTCCACCTTGCGCACGCTGCCCTGGAAGCCGATCCCGGCCACGTGGTGCTGGCCGCAGCCGTTCGGGCATCCGCTGATCTTGATGACGAGGTCGGGGGCGGCGGCCACCAGGTCGGGGCGCGCGCGCAGCGTGTCGCCGAGCTGCCGGCCCAGCCCGCGGGACTGGGTGACGGCCAGGCGGCACGATTCCGCGCCCGGACAGCTCGCGACGTCGGCCACCGTATTCGCGCCGGCCAGGCCCAGGCCGGAGGCGGCGAGACGCCGGTACAGCTCCGGCACGTCCTGCGCGCGCACCCAGCGGAACAGGAGACCCTGGCGGACCGTCGTGCGCACCGTGCCATCGCCGTAGGCCTGGGCGAGGTCGCCGAGAATGCGGAACTGCGCCCCCGTGAGGTCGCCGAGCGGGAGGGTGACCGTGACCAGGGCGAAGCCGGACTGGCGCTGCGGGCGGAGGTTCGTGCTCGCCCACTGCAGGTCGTAGCGGACGACCGGCGCCACCGGGCGCGGAGCCTCCGGCACGAGACCGGGGCCACGCACCTCGGCCGCGCGGGCCCGTGACGCGCACTCCGCGATCGACGGCGCCACCGGCCGCGGCCAGTCCGGAGCAGACTCCACCGGCGGGTGATCGGGTGGGAAGGAGAAGGGCGCCCCGCCCTCGTCGCGGAAGGCCTGCAGCTCCTTCTCGAACTCCGCGCGCCAGCCGTCCCAGCCCAGCTCGCGGATCAGGAACTTCATCCGGTTGCGCTGCTTGTGCTGGAAGTCGCCCAGGCGATGGAAGACGCGGAGCACCGCTTCCGCGACCTCCAGGATCTCGCCCGCGGGGAGGAAATCGAACAGCTCGCGGGCCGAAGTGGCCACGGTCGAAGTCCCGCCGCCCGCGACCAGATGGAAGCCGCGCTCGCCGTCACGGGTGCGCGCGCGGAACCCGAGGTCGTTGATGTAGGTGAGGGCATGGTCCTCGGACGCGCAGCCTTCGAACGCGATCTTGAACTTGCGAGGGAGGGAGGAGCTGAGCGGATGCCGCAGCAGGTAGCGGGTGAGCGCTTCCGCGTAGGGGGTGACGTCGAAGACCTCGTCCGCGGCCACGCCCGCGTAGGGGCAGCCCGTGATGTTGCGGACGGCGCTGCCGCAGGCCTCCCGGGAGGTGAGGCCGGCCTCGGCCAGCCGCCGCATGGCCCGCTCGACGTCGTGCGGCTGCAGGAAATGGAACTGCACGTTCTGCCGGGTCGTGATGTGGCCGAAGCCGCGCGACCAGGTGTCGGCCACGTCGGCCAGGGCGACGAGCTGCGCGGCGTCCAGCACGCCCTGCGGGATCTTGACCCGGATCATCTGCACCACGTCCTGGCGCTGGCCGTAGTTCCCGCGCACCAGCCGGTAGCCGCGCCACTGGTCGGCGGTCAGCTCGCCGCGCTCGAACTTGTCGAGGGTGGCGGCGAACTCGTCGATCTCGGCCTCGTTCGCGAACGAGAGCCGCGTGCGGCCCAGGGTCTTCGGATCGTCGACGGCGGCCATGATGGCTCCTTGCGTTGCGTTGCCTTGCCTTGCGTTGCTGGCTTGGTGTTCGCTGTTCGCTGTTTGCTGTTGTTTGCTTACTTAGTCAGGGGGGGCACTCACGCGTCACCGACGATGGGCGTTCGCGACCCCCCCTGAAACCCCCCTCGCTCGCCGCCGCCGCTACGCGGCGCCGTCGAGCTCTACGTGACATCTGCCTCTGTCTTCCCGTGTCCTACGTTCCCTGCGTCGTGCACTCCGTTCCCTACGACTTGTGCAGTCCGCATTCCTTCGTTTCCGGGTTCTCCCACCACCAGCGGCCGGCGCGGACGTCCTCGCCGGGCTTGATGGCGCGCGTGCACGGCGAGCAGCCCAGGCTCGGATAGCCCTGGTCGTGGAGCGCGTTGTAGGGCACCTTGTGCGCGCGCACGTAGTCCCAGGTCTGCGCCTCCGTCCATCGCACGAGCGGGTTGACCTTCACGATCCCGCCGTGTCCGTGGTCGATCTCGACCGCGGGGAGTACGGTGCGCGTCACCGCCTGCTCGCGGCGCAGGCCGGTGGTCCAGGCGTCGAGGGTCGAGAGCGAGCGGTTGAGGGGCTCGACCTTGCGGATGCCGCAGCAGAGCTTGCGGTCCTCGATGCTGCGGCGGAAGGAGAAGAAGCCGCGTTCGTTCTGGAGCTGCTCGGTGGCCTCGCGCTGCGGGAAGAAGACCTCGATCTTCGTGCCGTAGGCCTCGCGGATCCGCTCCATCACGTCGTAGGTCTCCGCGGGCAGCCGGCCGGTGTCGAGGGTGAAGACGCGCGCGTCCTTGTTGAGCTGGGACAGCATGTGGATGACGGCCACGTCCTCGACCCCGAAGCTGGAGGCGAAGGAGATCCGCGGATGGAAGCGGTCGAGCGCCCAGTCGAGGATCTCCTGGGGCGTCCAGGATTCCGCGCGGCGCGCGACGTCGTCGACTTCGGACACGGGTACAGCCAGGCTCATCGAGATCCTCCAGCGGCGGTGAGTGGGTGAGAGGCGGCGGGCGCGAGCGCCTCCGCCAGGGAGACGACTTCGCCGATGACGATGGTTCCGGGGGCGGCTTCGCTGGCCGCCCCCGCTCCGGCTTGGACTTCCGTCGCGGCCAGCTCGCTCAGGGTGCCGCGCCAGGCCGAGCCTTCCGCGCGCGAGGCCGCCCACACGATGGCGGCCGGCGTCCGCGCGCTCCAGCCGCGCTCGAGCAGGCGGGCGGCGATGGCGGCGCGATGGCCCAGGCCCATCAGCACCACGACGGTGAGCGCGCCCGGGGCCAGCGAATCGAGAGCGGGCTGCCAGGCGGCCTCCGCATGGCCGGCGACGACCACGAAGCCCGTGGACATCCCGCGATGCGTCACCGGGATCCCGGCCAGGGCGGGCGCGGCCACGGACGAGCTGACGCCGGGCACGACCTCGAAGGCGATGCCGGCCTGGGCGAGGGCGAGCGCTTCTTCGCCGCCGCGCCCGAACACGAAGGGGTCGCCGCCCTTGAGCCGGACCACGCGCGAGCCGGCCTGAGCGGCGCGGATCATCATGCGGTGGATCTGCTCCTGCGTGACGTGATGGCGGCCCGCGCGCTTGCCGACGTAGAAGCGTCGGGCCGCGCCCGCGAGCTCCAGGACGGCCGGGTCCACGAGGGCGTCGTAGAGCACGAGGTCGGCCTCGGCCAGCCGCCGCGCCGCCTTGCGCGTGAGCAGGTCGGGGTCGCCCGGTCCGGCCCCCACCAGGGACACGAGGCCGGTCATTGGGGCGTCTCCGCGTAGAGCTCGTTGAGGGCCTGCAGCAGGAGCGGCCGCCGCTTCGGCATGGGCACGCCCTCCGCGCGCCACTTCTTGCGCTGGGCGCGCGCTTCGACCAGCCAGCGCTCGAGGTCATCCGGAAGCACCGTCTCCAGTGCCTCGCGCAGGAGACCGGCCAGGGCCGGCGCTTCACCGTTGCTCGACACGGCCACGGTCACCCCGCCGCGCGTGAGCACGCCCCCCGCGTATGCACTGCAGGTCTCCGGGTTGTCGACCGCGTTCACGAAGACGCCGCGCGGCTCCGCCGCCGCGCGCACCTCGCGGTTCACCTCGGGCGGCGCCGCCGCGACCACCAGCCAGGCGCCGTCGAGATCGGAGGGACGGAACGTCCGGCGGACCAGGGTGAGCTGCGATCGTTCCAGCTCGGGAACGAAGTCGGGCGCGATCACGGTGATCTCGGCGCCCGTTTCGAGCAGGCTCTTCACCTTGGTCGCGGCCACCGGTCCCGCGCCGACGACGATGACGCGGCGGCCGGAGAGCTTCAGGAACAACGGAAACAGAACGGGCGGCGGGGTCGAAGTCGACACGGGCGGGATCGGCTCGGAGACGGGAACGGGAACGGGAGCAGCGGCCGAAGAGGCGGCCGCGTAGTGCGCGCGCAGCACCTCCGCCACTTCCACGCGCGTGAACTCGCGGGGCAGGTCGCCGCCGCTGCGCAGGATCTCGCGCACGCGCGTGCCCGACAGCTCGAGGCGGTCGGCGGCGTCGTGCGGGCAGGTGCGGGTGGAGGCCAGGCTGCCGCAGGCGCGGCAGAAGAACGCGGTGTCGAGCTTGATCGGGGTGATGCCCAGCTCCGCGGGTGTGAAGCGATCGAACATGGCGTGGGCGTCGAAGGGCCCGTAGAACTTGCCAACGCCGGCATGGTCGCGGCCCACGAGCAGATGCGTGATGCCGTAGTTCTTGCGGGCCAGGGCGTGGAAGAGCGCCTCGCGCGGGCCGGCGTAGCGCATGGCGGCGGGGAAGGCGGCCAGGATCGTGCGGTCCTTGGGGTAGTAGCCGGCCACCAGCGCCTCGTAGGCCTGGAAGCGCGCGGAGGCGGGCACGTCGTCGCCCTTGGTCTCGCCGACGAGGGGATGGAGGACGAGCCCGTCCGTCACCTCGAGCGCCACCTTGGTCAGGTGCTCGTGCGCGCGATGGATGGGATTGCGCGTCTGGAAGCCGGCCACCTTCTGCCAGCCGCGGGCCGCGATCTCCTGGCGCAGCGCGCGCGGCGTCAGACGATAACGGGCGAAGGGGAGGTCCGCGGGCAGGGGCAGCACGCGCACGGTCCCGCCCACGAGCGTGCGCGGGCGGCCGAGCAGATAGGCGACGCCGGGGTGGGACGCGTCCTCCGTGCCGTACACGGCGCGCGATTCCTCGAGCGGATCGCGCGTGTAGACGTCCTCCACGCGCAGGAGACCCCACACGCGTCCGCCGGCGTCGCGGAGAGCCGCTTCGCGGCTGGCGCGGACGGCGTCGCGGGTGGCCTCGTCCACGGCGAGGGTGAAGGGCAGGGGCCACACCGTGCCGTCGGCCAGGCGCAGCCGATCGAGCACGGACTGGTAGTCCGCGGCGCCGAGGAATCCGACCAGGGGGCTGGCCGCGCCCGTCGCGATCAGCTCCAGGTCCGCCTGCTCGCGCGCGTCGAGCGTGATCTGGGGAAGGGTCTCCGCGCGATGGCGCAGGCCCTCGACCTCGTCCGCGGGGACGAAACGGTCGACGAGCGTGCCGCCGTGAGGTTCAACCAACCTGGGCATGGGTGAAGGCTCCTGGCCAGGCGATGGGCACGCCCAGCCCGATGAGGATGACGGCGAGGATGACGCGCAGGGCGCGCTCCGGAACGGCGGACGCGACGCGAGCCCCGAGGAGGACACCGGGCACGGACCCGGCGAGCACGGACGCGGCGAGCAGGACGTCGACGCGCCCCGCCTGCAGGTGGCCGAGAGTGGCGAAAGCGGACAGGATGAGCGCGTGGACGAGGTCGGTGCCGACCATCGTCTGCGCGGGCAGCGGGAAGAAGAAGGCGAGCACGCACAGGAGCAGGGAGCCGCTGCCGATGCTGGTCGTGCTCACGAGCAGTCCGGTGGCGAACCCGAGCGCCGCCGTCCAGCCCGCGGCCGGCGCCGTCGTGGCCCGGATCCGGCCCGCGAACTGGAGCCGTACCAGCGTCGCCACGCCCGCGACCACCAGCACCGCCCCCATCGCGCGCTGGAGCGCGTGCTCCCGCACGCCCGCGGGGAGATGGTTGAGCACGAGGATGCCGAGGGCCGCTCCCGGCAGCGAGCCGGCCAGGAGGCGGCCCACGGTCGGCCAGTGGACCTGCCCGCGCAGCGCGTACGAGCCGCCGCCGAAGAGCTTGGTCACGCTGGCGATCAGCACGTCGGAGCCCACGGCGAGGGAGGGCGGGACGCGCAGGATGAACACGAGGGCGGGCGTGAGCAGGGCACCGCCTCCCGTCGACGTCACGCCCACGACGAACCCGGCCACGATCCCGATGAGGGGCGCGGTCAGATCCATCGTCCCGTCCGTCCGGCCTGCGTCGTCATCGAGTCCTGCCTCCGCTGGAACGGCCAGCCCAAAAAGCAAAAGGCCCGGGGGTTTGAACCCTCCGGGCCTCGCGTCCGCCGTTTTGTGTCTCAGTCCCTAGTGATCAGCGGACCTCGTGAACACGGCGGCATCGCGGAGGCAGAGGGCCTCCCGCATGTGACAACAACAACAACAACACGCGATGCGCGCGACGTTCACGTCTCGGGTTATACGCGGCGGCGGGATCGCCGTCAAGTCAAAAGCTGAAACCGACGCAATTGTGTGTGTCATTCAGCTGTTTGAAGGGCGTTTTCAGGCCTTCCGGCCCGTGGTGGCGTACAGGCTGGCCAGGAGATACGTAGAGCGAGGCGGCGCTGCGTAGCAGCGGCGCGTCGCGAGGGGGGTTTCAGGGTGGGTCGCGAACACCCACCGCGGTGGTGTGTGAGTGCCCCCCCTGACTTAGTAATTCCCCCCTGACTCAATACTTCAGCGCTTCTCCCGACCGCCGGAGGCCGCCGCTGCGCCCGCGCCCCGGTTGTCCGTTGCCGCACCGCCGACGGCCTTTCCGGGTGGCGCGTCGGTGACGGTGAACAGCTTGCCGTCCCGGAGGTACATGCGGCGCTGCTCCTCCCCGTTGAGCGGGCGCGCGCCGCGGCGTCCGAACACTCCGATCTGGTTGCCGTGCTCGTCCACCGCGCGGTCGCGGTCCACGCCGCGCGAGAGGGCGACCGCCGGGCCGTGGGTCGCGTAGGTCGCGACCAGCTTCGGGGTCGGCCGGGGGCTGAACCCGTAGGCGCCGGGCGTGTCGTTGGCGGAGATGGCGTCGATCACGCGCAAGCCGTTCTTGCCGTCCGCCACGTACGCGAAGATGCTGCCGTTGGTGGCGCCGAGCTTGACGTCGTGCGCGTCGTTGATGGCCCCCCCGGCGTTGAAGGTCTGGTCGAGGCGCGGCTTCTCCGGGGATTTGATGTCCACGATGGCGAGGCCGTCGGGGCCGGCGGCGACATAGGCGTAGGTCCGCGCGAGGTACAGGCCGTGCGCGTGCGCGAACGGGATCTTCGCCCCTTCGACGACGCGGGGCTTGTCGGGCGCGGTGACGTCCACGACCTTGAGGCCTTCCGAGTCGAGCACGAACGCGTAGCGGAACTGGATCGCCACCGCGTGGGGTTCGCGCAGCGGCGCTCCCACCTGGCCGATCACGCGCGGCTTGGTGGGGTCCTCGAGGTCCAGGACGACCAGCCCGCGGGGCGTGGTCACGAAGCCGCTCGTGCCCGCGATGGCCGCCGACGTCGCCCCCGTGAGCACGCCGTCCGGATTGAAGGTGGCGATCCGCTTGACGAAGTTGTCGCTCGGGTTGCCGTTCATCAGGGTGTGCAAGGGCCCCACCACCACCAGCCCTTCCGTGCGGTCGGTCACGAAGGCGTAGTCGTACAGGGGGTGGACCTTCTGCTCCTGGTTCTGGGGCGGCACCTCGCGCTGCGCGTCCACGGACGTCGTCGTGGGCAGGGCGACCGAGGTCGCGTCCTTCGTCTTGACGTAGAGGCGCTGGCCCAGCGGCGACACGGGCGCGCTCACGATGCGCTCGCTGAAGCCCTTCTGGTCGACCTGGGCCACGTCGTAGATGCGCAGCCCGCCGCCGCCG
>DASTLK010000014.1:0-3264 GCA_035715025.1 Vicinamibacteria bacterium | reverse complement strand
AGCGGCTCTGGGCCGCTCCGAGCGGCATCGACGCGGTGACGGACGAGGACATCCGCCGCGCCGGCGTGCTCAACCTCCCCGACGCGCTGCGGCTCGCGACCGGCGTTCACGTCGGCCAGCCCAGCGCGCGGAGCTGGGCGGTCAGCATCCGCGGCATGAACGTGCTCGCGGCCAACAAGATCTCCGTGGTCATGGACGGGCGGAGCCTCTTCACCCCTTTCTTCTCCGGCGTGCAGTGGGATGCGCAGGACACCCTGCTCGAGGACATCGAACGCATCGAGGTCGTCCGCGGTCCGGTCGGTGCGCTCTGGGGCGCTTTCGCGGTGAACGGCTTCATCCAGATCCTGACCAAGCCCGCCACGGAGACGCAGGGCTGGCTCGCGAGCGCCGGCACCGGCACCGAGGATCCCGGCTTCTTCGCGCTGCGCTACGGAGGGAAGCTGGGTCACGATGCGGCCTTCCGCGTCTACAGCAAGTATTACCAGACGGATTGGACGTACCGGGCCAACGGCACGCATGCCGCGCCCGCCACGGATTTCTTCCAGTCCGGGTTCCGCATCGACGCCCCGCGACCCCACGACACCTGGGTCACCCTGCAAGGCGACTACTACACGAACCAGGATCTCCCCCTGGACCACCCGCAGGCGGAGATCTCCGGGGGCAACGTGCTCGGGCGCTGGCGCCGCGCCCTCTCCGCCGACTCGGAGCTCCAGATCGAAGGGTATTTCGACCACACCTACCGCCTCCTCCCCGCCACCTTCGAAGAGCGGCGCAGCACGGGCTCGGCTTCCGTCAAGTACCGGCGGATGGCCGGCCGGCACGGCCTGCTCATCGGCGCCGACGCGCTCGTCTCCGGGGACGAGATCGGCAACATCGGCGTCGCGCGGCTGGAGCCGCCGGAGCGCACGATCCACACCCTGGGCCTCTATGCCCAGGACGCGCTGCAGATCGCTCCCCACGCTTCCCTCGTACTGGGGCTGAAGGCCGAGCAGAGCTCGTTCTCCGGCTACGAGGTCGAGCCCACGATCCGGCTGGCCTGGACGCCCAGCCCGAGCACCACGATGTGGGCCGCCGTATCCCGTGGTGTGCGCACGCCGGTTCGGATCGACGAGGACCTGGTCTTCCGCATCAACGGCGTCACGATTTTCGAGGCCAACGACGATTTCAAGACGGAGACCACGCTCGCCTACGAGCTCGGCCTGCGCCATCGGCTGGCGTCGACGATGACCTTCGACGTGTCCGCGTTCGCCTACCGATACCAGGACCTGCGCAGCACGGAGCCGGTGGGAGCGGCGCCCATACCCCTGACCTTCAAGAACGGCCTCAACGCCCGCTCCTACGGCGCGGAGGCCACCGTCCTGTATCAGCCTCTAGCGCGCCTCTACTTCAAGGGCAGCTACCGTTTTCTCGACCTGGACTTTTCGAAGGATCCGGGCAGCCGGGACACCACCGGCGGCAGCGCCGAAGGCAACGACGCGAAGCACGTGGCCGTGCTCGGCGCGCATCTCAGCCTGCCGCGGAACCTGGAGGTCGACGGCTTCCTCCGCCACGCCAGCGCGCTGCCGAACCCGGCCCTGGAGGGCTATACGGCGGTGGACCTTCGCGTGGGGTGGCGGCCGTCGAAACGTCTGGATCTGTCGCTGTGGGCCCGGAACCTGCTCGACCGCCAGCATCCGGAATTCGTCACCACGAACAGCTTGAACGAGCAGGTGCACCGCAGCGCGGGGGTCAAGCTCACGTTGCGACGGTAGCGCCGCTGCGTCGTCGCTCCCGGAGTGGTAGCGGCCGGAAAACAGTGCTCTGATGGAACATGGCTCGCATCATCTACATCGACGACGAAGAGGCGCTGCGCGAGGTCACGGCCGAGATACTGGCGACCGCCGGCCACGAGACGATCCTCGCCGCGTCGGGTCGCGAGGGCATCGAAGCCGTGCGCCGCGAGCGCCCCGACCTCGTTCTCTGCGACGTCAACATGCCGGGGATGGGCGGATACAGCGTCCTGGAGGCGATCCGCGCCGATCCCCGTCTCTCCGCGATGCCCTTTCTCTTCCTGACCAGCCTCGGCACGCCGGACCATGTGCGCACGGGAATGGTTTCGGGTGCGGACGACTATCTGATGAAACCCATCGGGAACGACGCGCTCCTCGCCGCCGTGGAGGCCAGGCTCGCGCGGCGAAAGGCAAGCCAGCGCGAAGCGGACGCACGTGTCGATGAGTTGCGGGACAGCATGGCCAACCTGCTGCCTCACGAGCTGCGCACTCCGCTCACCACCATTCTCGGAGGCTCGCAGTTCCTCGCGCAGTGTCACCGCGAAATGAGTCACGAGGACGTCGGGCAGGTGGCGGACTCGATGTACAGGGCGGCCCAGCGTCTTCACCGCATGGCGGAAAGCTACATCCTCTATTCCGAGCTGGAGCTCGATCGCCTGGCCGGCGCGGCGGCGCCGCGGCACGAATTGCGCGGATCTTCCGGGGCCGAAGAAGTGCGTCAGGGCGCGCAGGAGACGGCCGCCGAGCGGGGCCGCGGGGGCGATCTCGGGCTCGAGCTGGGCGATGCGAGAGTGCCCCTGGCCGCATCCTACTTGCGCAAGGTCGCGGTCGAGCTCGTCGACAATGCCTTCAAGTTCTCGGAGGCAGGTACGACGGCGACGGTCCGGCTGCACGCGGATGCGTCGGAGGTGACTCTGGAGGTGGCGGACGCCGGCCGCGGCATGACCGCGGATCAGGTCCGCCAGACCGGAGCCTTCCGCCAGTTCGACCGGGCCTTGTTCGAGCAACAGGGCTCGGGCCTCGGCCTGGCCCTGGTCCGCCGCATCGTCGTTGCTTCCGGGGGGGAGCTCGTGCTCGACAGCAGGCCCGGCGCGGGCACGCGCGTCACCGCCCGCTGGCCGGCCTGATCGCCGTCAGGGTTGGGGGGCATCGAGGGCTCGCCGGATGGTCTTCAGGAGCGCGTCCATCGTGAACGGCTTCTGGAGGAAGACGGCCCCGGGTTCCAACGTGCTCTGGTCGCCCATGGCCTGGTCCGAGTACCCGGACATGAAGACCACGCGCGCCTCCGGCTTCAGGGCGGTGATCCGATGCGCCAGCTCCTGTCCGTTCATCCGCGGCATGACCATGTCCGTGAGGAGGAGATGGATCCGGGCCGGAGTGGCCTCGACGAGCGAAAGGGCCTTGTCCGGCGCCTCCGCGTCGAGCACGGTGTACCCGGCGTTCTCCAGCAGCTCGCGCACGAGCAGGCGGAGCGCTTCCGCGTCCTCGACGAGAA
>DASTLK010000013.1:0-6452 GCA_035715025.1 Vicinamibacteria bacterium | reverse complement strand
ATGGTGGCGGGGGGCAGGGCGGGTCGGGCGCGATCGGCTTCGACGGCGGCGACACCGCGCCCGGCGGGATGTCCGGCGCGGTGACCCTCGGCGCCGCGGGCACGTTCCGCTATCATTGCGCGATCCATCCGGGGATGGTGGGCTCGATCGTCGTCCAGTAGTCGGAAGAGCAGCTCGCAATTCGACGGACCCGATGGCCGCCGCCCTGGCCCGCGCCCCCTAGAGCGCGAAGCCGGCGGCCACGCGCAGGTACTTCGCGAGCAGCTCGCCGGAGAGGACGAGGAAGAGCTGGACGTAGAGGATGCCCGTCGCCGACTGCGTGGAGCGGATCTCCACCGTCTTCCAGATGAACCAGATCAGGGAGAGCGGGCCGGCCAGGCCGAACAGGATCCGCATCCAGACGAAGACGCCGTCAGGGCTCCACAGGCCCGCCGCCACCGCGCTCAGGTCCTGATAGGCGCCGGCGTCCCCCGCGGCCAGGGCCACGCCGACGACGACCGCGCGCAGGAACAGGCCGGCGATGAGGAGCACGGTGAGGCGCCGGAGGGCCGAGATGGGCAGGTCCAGGATGACCAGGTAGTAGTGGCCCAGGATCATCGCGGAGGCGGCCGCGCCCAGCAGCAGGACCGACGTGAGATCGGTGGCCGCCACCAGCAGCCGCGCGCGCGCAGGCGTGCCCAGACAGACGGCGGAGATGCCGGAGACCACGGAGAGCGCCAGCAGCGGGCGGCGGATCCGCGCCCATCCGAGCGACCAGGCGCGGTTGTAGACGATGGTCGCGGCGAGGAAGGCGCCGCAGGCGGCAATGAAAAGGGAATAGGCCCCGCCCGCCGGCGCGCCCGGCCCGCCGTGGAGTCCGAAGCGGCGCACGAGCAGCCACAGCCCCGCGGTGGTCATCGTCGCCGCGGACGCGGAGCACAGCTTGAAGAACCCGATCCCGGCCCGATCGGGCACGAACGGCAGCATGGCCATGAGGCCGAGCGCGAGGTGGACGAGGAACAGGAAGAAGACCGTGGTCACGCGAGTGTCGCCTCGATCGCCGCGCGCTCGGGCGAGGCGGAATGGAACGGATCACGGACCGCCCCCACGTGCGGACACCGCCGCGCGGCGAGATGGGCGGACACGGCCGAGGGCACGCGCCGCAGCAGGCCCGTGACCGCCGCCGCCGCCGTCCGGCTGTGCGCGCAGTAGCCGTGATCGGCCATGAAGCCGGCGGCCTCCGCGAGATCGCTCAAGTCGCGCGCCCGAGCCTCGCCCGCCTCGACCGCGCGCATCACGCGCGAGAGGTTCCGGCTGCCCTGCACGCACGGCGGGCACTGCCCGCACGCCTCGCGCTCGAAGAACGCAGCCAGGGACGCGCCCACGCCGATCGGGCAGGCCGAGGCGCCCACCACCAGGACGGACGCCGTGCCCAGGGCCGATCCCACTGCGCGCAAGTCATCGGGGTGGAGCGGCACGTCGAGCTGGTCCGCCAGGAGCGGGGCCGCGGACGGACCCGCGGGGAAGACGAGGCCGATCTCCTCGAGCGCGCCCTGGCCGTAGCCGTCGATCACCGCGTGGAGCGGGGTGCGCAGCGGCACCTCGTAGACGCCGGGCCGGCGGACGTCTCCCCACAGCGAGACCAGCGTCGTCTCGTGCGCTCCGTAGGCATCCGGATCATCGACGGCGGCCGGCACCCGTGCCAGCGTCTCGACGTTCTGGACCAACGTGGGCCGTCCCTGGAAGCCCACGGCGGAGGGCAGTGGTGGCTTGGGCCGCGGCCAGGGCCGCCGTCCCTCGAGAGACTCGATCAGGGCCGTCTCCTCGCCGGTGATGTAGGAGTCGTCGCCGCGGCGGATGGAGACGCGCAGGCCGCCGAGGTCGGTCGCGCGGACGGCCGCCTCCAGGGCGGCGGCGGGGGCGTCGAAGGACCGCTTCAGGAACACGATCGCTTCGCGTGCGCCCACGGCCCGGGACGCGAGGAGGAGGCCCCGGAGGACGTCGGCCGGGCGCGTGGTCATCACGTGACGGTCCTTGATCGAGCCGGGCTCTCCTTCCGCCCCGTTGGCGATGGCGAGCGGGTCGCCGCCCTCGACCCGCACCGCCACCCACTTCCGGGCGGCGGGGAACCAGCCTCCGCCCCGTCCGCGCAGGCCCGAAGCGGCCAGGCGGGTGATCAGCTCCGACGCGTCCACATCCCTCCCCGATCCGGTCCGCCGCAGGCCGGGCAAAGGCGGATTATAGGGGACTTAGCCGCGCCGCCCGGGTCCCCAAGTCCGGGCTTTCCAGCCCTCCTCGAATCCGATAAGATGGGGAATCAGGCGGAAGAAGGAGTCAGGCAAATGATCAATATCACCACCGCTGCGACGGAGAAGGTCAAGGCGGTACTGGAGCAGGAAAAGGCGAACCTGCCCCAGGGCGGCCTCAGGATTTATGTCCAGGGCGGCGGCTGTTCGGGGTTCCAGTACGGGATGGTCCTCGACGAAGTCACGGAAGGCGACGAGGTCTTCGAGAAGGACGGCATCAAGGTCATCGTGGACCCGATGAGCATGCGATACCTGGAAGGCGCAGAGGTCGATTATAAGGAAGACCTGATGGGCGGCGGTTTCGCCATCAAGAATCCGAACGCCACGTCTACCTGCGGTTGCGGCCACTCCTTCCAGGCCGGCAGCGAGGGTGGCGGAGCCGACGCCGGACACGGCCACCAGCACTGAGCGGTTCCCGGGGTGGCCGGATGGTTTCCGGCCCCTCCCGGCGAGCAGCGCGTCCGGCGCCGCGCCTCGCTGACCTGAGCGCCTCAAAAGGGTCATCCATGACAGCAACGAATCCGGCCGTCCCCGCGGGAGCGGAGGGCGGGCTGGAGACCGTGCGCGTGATCACGGAAACGCTCAGGATCGTCACCGACAAGCGGCTCGAGCTCTACAACCTCACCGAGAAGGTGGCCGCCATCGTCAAGCGCCACGACATCAAGGAGGGAATGGTCCTCCTGTCTTCGCTGCACACCACGGTGGCGCTCTTCGTGAACGAGTGGCAGTCCGCGCTCCTCCACGACATCAAGGGGATGCTCAACAAGGTCGTCAGCCCCAAGGACGATTGGCGCCACAACGACCCCGCCCACTCCGACTGCGACCGGCAGAACGCGCACTCGCATCTCCAGGCCACGCTCCTCGGGCACGCCCTCTCGTTCCCGGTCACCAAGGGCAAGCTGGTGCTCGGACAGTTCCAGGCCATCATCGCCGCCGAGCTCGACGGGCCACGCAACCGCGACGTGGCCATCCAGATCATCGGCCGGTAGCGCTCCACCGGGGCACGGGACGGACTCCTGGCCACCATTCCGCCCGTCATTCCGCTGTTCCCGCTGCCGGAGGTCGTCCTCTTTCCGCAGGTGGCCCTTCCTCTCCACATCTTCGAGCCCCGCTACCGCAAGATGCTCGCGGACGCGCTGGCCGGGACACGCATCATCGGCATGACGCTGCTGCGCGCGGGATGGGAGCATGACTATTACGGACGTCCGCCCGTCTACGAGCAGGGGTGCGCGGGCCGGATCGAGCAGCATGAGACGCTGCCGGACGGGCGGTCGAACATCGTGCTCCGCGGCCTCACGCGATTCCGCATCGTGGAGGAGCACGCGGGCGAGCCCTACCGGCTGGCCGCGGTGGTGCCGCTGCGGGACGCCTCCGGCGACGAGGCGGAGGTCGACGCGGCGCGCCGCGCCGTGATGGCGGCCATCGGCCGCGCCGCGGATGGTCCGCTCGTCCTCGTCATCAAGCCCGACGTGCCCTCCGACCTCTTCGTGAACGCGCTCTCGCAGTCGCTCGCCCTGAGCGCCGTCGAGCGGCAGTCGCTCCTGGAATGCGAGAGCGTGCTCGACCGCTACCGGCGCATGCTCTCGATCCTGGAGTTCCAGCAGCTCGAGCGGGAGAGCCACCCCGGGCCTTCCGAGCCCAGCGTCCATTGAGCGCGGCGCGCTCCCGGCCGCCGCTCAGCGATTGGCGATGGTGGCCGCTTCGGGCGTCGCTGGACGGCGCGAGGCCACACGCAGGACGGGCAGCAGCGAGACGTAGGTGAGACCGACCACGACCGGCGCCACCATCGCCCAGCCCAGGATTCCGCGCAGGCCCGCCGTCCCGAACCGCTCCATGAGCACGGTCGGATGGGCGCGCAGCTCGGCCACCATCAGGGTCGCCGAGAAGGGGATGGGGGCCACGCCGAGCATCGACTCGCCGATGCGGATGAACACCAGGATCAGCGGGATCTGGATCGGGTACATGAGCTGGTTCGTGATCTGGATGGCCGGATGGTTGAGGCGCAGGGCCGCCGCCGCCGCCACGCACAGCAGCGTGGTGGTGCCGAAGATCGGGAACAGGCCCAGGGTGATGCCGAGGGCGACGCTGAGCGCGATCTTCTCCGGCGTGTGCCCTTGGCGCAGGAGGGCGCCCAGCCGCGCCGCGCGGGCACGGAAGTATCCCGTCGGGGGAGACGGGGGCTCGACGTCCAGCATCTGGCTCATGGGGACCGGACCGGAGGGCCGCATGACGATTATAAGCGACTTTTCGCCGTCGCGTTGCGTCTCAACCCGGCAGAGCGCGTCCTTTGCCGGCGCGCGTCAGGAGGTGGGATGAGGCGTTGGGCTGGGGTCGGAATCGGGGCGCTGGCCGCGGCGGCGGCGGCGCTGGCGACGGTCCACGTCGGGGTGAGAGCGGACGATGAGGTGGATGCGCCCCGCCGGGTGGAGGTGGTCCGCTTCGCAGGCGGAGGTGCGCACCTCGGAGTGGCGCTGGAGGACGTGCGCGCCGAGGATGTCGCGCGCCTCAAGCTGGCGGAGGAGCGCGGTGCGCTCGTCAAGGAGGTCGTCAAGGGGTCGGCCGCGGAGAAGGCCGGGCTCAAGGATGGCGATGTCATCCTTTCTTATCAGGGCGAGCGGGTCGGCAGCGCGGCGCAACTCCGGCGCCTGGTGCGGGAGACGCCGCCCGGCCGTCACGTCACCATCGAAGCGAGCCGCGGGGGCGTCCCGCAGCGCCTGACCGCGAGTCTCGAAGGCACCGACGATCACGAGTTGCTGGGAGACGACTCCTTCCGATTCCACATGCCGGACTCCTTCCAATTCAACGTGCCCGTTCCCCCGGTGCCGCCGGTGCCGCCCATCCCTCCCATGGGCCACATGTTCGGAGACGGCGATGAGGGCCGGCGGTTCCTGTTCCGCGACCGCATGCTCGAAGCGCGCCCCGGCCGGTTGGGCTTGTCGTACCAGGAGCTGTCGGGACAGCTCGCCCGTTACTTCAAGGTCGAGGAGGGGGCGCTGCTGGTGACCGAAGTGGAGAGCGAGGGCCCGGCCGCGCGAGCCGGCCTGCGCGCGGGCGACGTGATCGTGAAGTTCAACGGAAAGGCGGTCACCGACGGTAGCGACCTGCGGCGCACGCTGGGTGAGGTCGCCTCCGGGGCGGACGTCACGGTGACGGTGCAGCGCGACGGCCGCCCGCTGGACGTGAAGGTCACGCCCCGCGGCGAGCGGCGCGTCCGCGCGCCCGGGCCGACCACCTAGGGCGGCGGTCGGACTACGGCGCCGGTCGGGCCGTGACGTCGGGCGGGACGAGCTGGTCTTCGAGCTCGAGGACCAGGAGCGTCCCGCCCACGGCCAGGGCCGGGGTGACGAGGACGTTGGCGAGAGGGACGATCAGCGTCACCAGTCCCGTCATTCCGAAGCCCAGGCTCTCCAGCCTCCAGTAGCGGTGCCAGGCGCGCCGCGCGGAGAAGTCCAGGCCGCGCCGCGCGAGCGCGGCGTCGGTCTGCTGGAAGGCCAGCGCGTAGGCGCCCCACGCCAGCCCCAGGGGCGGACCGATGATCGGCACCAGGCTCAGCACGAACACGCCCGGCGCGGCGATCAGGAAGAAGAGAGTCCCCCGGAAGCTCTGGACGAGCTCCCACCGCAGTCCCCGCGAGGTGTCGATCTTCTCCCCGCGGACCAGCGCGTCCACCTTGAGCGAGAGCCGCTCCAGCACGGGCGCGGCCAGCAGCAGGGCCGCGGCCAGGCCGACGACGAGGCCGGAGGCCAGCGTCCCGATCCCCACTACCAGGGACAGCGCGAAGCCGAGGGCGGGGCCGATCTTCTCCGGACCCGGTACGAGCGCCGTCTCGATCTCGTGCATCGCGTAGACCGCCGCGATGAGGCCGGCGGCGAGGCAGGCCATGGTCAGGATCGCGGGCAGGAGCGCGAGCGGCCACAGACGGGGCCGGCGCAGGAGGAACCCGAATCCGGCCAGCACGTGCCAGGCCCCCGCCCCGAGTCGCCGGAGGGCGCTCGGGCGTGCGACGACGGCCGGCGGGAGGGCGCCCTCGGGGCGGAGGGCGGTGTCGTCGGTCACCTGGGCAGCGTACCAGAGTCGACGCGCGGCGCGCAGGCACGGCGGACACGCGCCGCCGTCCGCGTGCCAGAATGGGCGGAGCAGCCGGAGAGCACCTCATGAACGACGTCC
>DASTLK010000012.1:0-9955 GCA_035715025.1 Vicinamibacteria bacterium | reverse complement strand
CGTGATCACGGTCCGGCAGGCCGCACTGAAGGCCTCCGCGTCGAACTCGCCGTCCGCCTTCACGAACTTCATGAGGTTGAGGGAGGCCAGGTTGCAGGCGGTGTCGTCCAGGAACATGTATTCCGAGCACGGGTTGCTGGCGTTTATGCGGGCCGTGTTCGAGCAGGTGTGCCAGTCGTTGATGGTGGTGTCGAACTGCATGCCGGGATCGCCGCACTGCCAGGCCGCGTCCGCCATCATCTTCATGAGGTCGCGCGCGCGGTAGGTGTCCGCGACCTGCCCGCCCATCACGTACTTCGTCTGCCACTCGCGGTCGTCCAGGACCGCGCGCATGAACTCGTCGGTGACGCGCACGGAGTGGTTCGCGTTCTGGAAGAACACGGAGTCGTAGGCCCCGCCGCGCACGTTGAAGGAGCCGTCGTAGCCGGCGTCGATGAGGGCCCAGGCCTTGCGCTCCTCGTCCGCCTTGCAGGTGATGAACTCGGTGACGTCGGGATGGTCGGTGTTGAGGATGACCATCTTGGCCGCGCGGCGCGTCTTGCCCCCCGACTTGATCACGCCCGCGAAGGCGTCGTAGCCGCGCATGAAGGACACGGGGCCGGACGCGGTGCCGCCCCCGGCCAGCGGCTCGCGGGAGGAGCGGATGGACGAGAGGTTCGAGCCCGTGCCGGAACCGAACTTGAAGAGCATGCCCTCGGTCTTGGCCAGGCCGAGGATCGAGTCCATCGTGTCCTTGACGGAGTTGATGAAGCAGGCGGAGGCCTGCGGATGCGGCTCGATGCCGACGTTGAACCAGACCGGGCTGTTGAAGGCGGCCTTCTGCTGGACGAGCAGGTGCGTCAGCTCGTCCGAGAAGCTCGCGAGGTCCTCGGGGGTCGCGAAGTAGGCCTGCTTCTCGGCCCAGGCCGTGATGGTGTCCACGACGCGCGAGATGAGGCCGCGCACGCTGCTCTCGCGGTCCGGAGATTCCATCTGCCCGCGGAAGTATTTCGAGGCCACGATGTTGGTGGCGGTCTGGCTCCACGTCGCCGGGACCTCGATCCCGTGCTGCTCGAAGACCGGCTGGCCGCGCTCGTCGTTGATCACCGCCGAGCGGTGCTCCCACGTCAGTTCGTCATATGGATGTCGTCCCGGCTTGGTGAAGTAACGGGCGAAGGTGAGGCCTTTGGAGGTCGCGCCTTTGTGGGCGCGGGGCTCGGGCTTGCTGTTCTCGATGGGGTGAGTGGACATGTACGCCTCCGAAGGTCGATCCGAGTTCTATCCCTCGCCCGGGCTTCCCCAGGCGCGATCCGCTGTTGGTGACGAGTAGCGAAATAGTGCGCCCGTCGCGGAAGGCTGTCAAGAGGAAAAGTACAACAGGTAGTGGGGGTCCGAGCCGGACGCAACAACCCATTGTCGTCGAAGGGACGACGACATGCAAGTGATGGAAGCGGCGGAGTTTGAGGCTAAGGGAGTCTAGCTCGGCGCCGGGACGGTATAGGTCTCTTCGTGGAAAGGCCGGAAACCCCGGGAGACATAGTTCGGGAGGGCGGCGGCATCGTCCAGGCTGCAGGTGTGGAGCCAGACGCGACGGGCGCCCAGGGACCAGGCGCGCTCCCCCGCCTCGGTCAGTAGATGCTTCCCATAGCCCCGGCCGATGAACTCCGGAAGCAGGCCGAAATAGGCGATCTCGACCGATCCATCAGGGGCGGCCTTGAGCTCGAAGAATCCGGCGGGGGCGGCGTGCACAGTCAGGAGCCAGAGGCATACGGCGGGACTCGCGAGATGGGCGCGGATCTCCTCGTCGGTCCACTGCAGGCGATCCACCCACCGATAGGCGCGGCCCACCTCGGCGTAGAGATACCGGTAGAACGAGGGAGGGCACGCCTCGACGCGCTCGACGCGAGCGGCCGGGTCCGCGCTCCGCGCCGGCCTGAGGTCGGATGGCGCCGTCATCTCGAGGTACGTGCGCTTCACCTCGAGGATTCGCGAGTCCGCCATCGGAAGGGGAGCATATCGCGGTCGCCCTCGTCGCCGGGCACGTCTTTTTGCTTGACCCTCGAACGAGTTCGACGGTCTATCGTCCGTCCCGGGGAGCGAGGAGGCGTCATGAAGCGATGGGAAGTGGTGATGTTCGTGGTCGCCGGTCTGGCCGTGGCGATGGCAGCGCGTGCGGCGTCCGCGGGTCAGGCGCATGACCACGGGAGCTGCCCGCATCGTCCCGCGGATGCGCACGGCGCCGGCGTGGACCACCGCCACGACCAGACGACCGGGATGGCTCCCGACACGTCGGTGCATCACTTCGAGATCACGAGCCGCGGCGGCATGATCCGGCTGGAAGCGGCAAGCGTGGCGGACGAGGAGGGGCGCGACGAGGCCCGTCAGCATCTCGAGCACGTCGCGCAGTCGTTCGCCGCCGGCGACTTCTCGATGCCGATGTTCATCCACGGCCAGGTTCCGCCCGGCGCCACGGCGATGACGCGACTGCGGGACGCGATCCGCTATCGCTATGCGCCCACGGATCGGGGCGGGCAGATCACGATCGACACGTCGAATCGGGAGGCGCGGAGGGCAATCCACGACTTCCTGCGCTTCCAGATCCGGGATCACCGGACGGAGGACTGAAGGCCCGGCGCGCGTAAGATCCGGAGTGATGACGACAGGGATGCGCCGCGCGGGCGAGGTGGCCCGGCTGGCCGGGGTCAGCACCGACACCATCCGCCATTACGAGCGCAGGGGTCTCCTCCCGCGCGTGCGGCGGTCGGCCAACGGGTACCGTGAGTACCCGGCAGGGACGGAGCAGACGGTACGGCTCATCCGCAACGCGCTGACGGTGGGCTTCACGCTGGAGGAGCTCGCGCGCGTGCTGGCCGCGCGCGCTCGTGGCGAGGTGCCCTGCCGGACGGTGCGCGCCCTCGCGGGAGAGAAGCTCCGCACGATGGACGACCGCCTCGCCGAGCTGCAGGGCGCGCGAGACCGCCTCCAGGCCGTGCTCGCGGACTGGGATGCGCGCCTGCTGCGCACGCCCGCGGGGCAGCGCGCGGGACTCCTCGAGGCCCTGGCCGGCCTCGTCGAGGAGGGCGCGCCGCCTCCCTTCCTGCCTCCGGAGCTGCGACGGGGCAGGGTGCGCGCCCGGCGCTAGCGCCACCTCAAGCAATTCTTGAAGCAACTCGTTCTGGAACGAGTAACCCACCGCGCCCCTTGGTGGAGGAACTCGGAAGGGGGACCGGCCGCGGCCATGGCGGGCCCAGCATACCGCTTGACATTCACTGCATCGGTGTACTATTACTGCAGTACAGTGACCATCGCCCGCGGCCTGCGCGTCGACCCGTCCGAGGCGGCGCCCCTCTGGAGCCAGATCGAGGACGGCATGCGCCGGCTGGTGGCCTCGGGCGGCCTGGCCGCGGGCGCTGCCGTGCCCTCCGTGCGCGACCTCGCGCGCGATCTCCGCGTCAACCCCGCCACCGTCTCCAAGGCCTACCAGCACCTGACCGACGCCGGCGTGCTGGAGGTGCGCCGCGGGGACGGCACCTACGTCTCCAAGACCGCTCCCTCCCTGTCACGAGGGGAGCGGTCACGCGCGCTGCGGGAGGCGGCCTTGCGGTATGCGAGCGTCGCCGCCACCTTCGGCGCGAGCAGGGATGAGTCCCTCGACGATCTGCGCGCGGCCTGGAACGAGCTGATGCGCGGGAAGAAAGGAGACCCGGCATGAACGCGGAAGCGGGTCCGCTGTCCTGCGAGCACCTGACCATCCGCTACGGCCGGACGCGGGTGCTCGAAGACGTCTCCTTCGTCGTGCCTTCCCGGTGCGTCTACGCGCTGCTGGGCCGCAACGGCGCCGGGAAGTCGTCGCTGGTGCGGTGCCTCGTCGGTCAGCAGCGGGCGACGGCCGGACGCGCCGTCCTCTTCGGCCGCGACGCGTGGCGCGACCGTGTCGGATTGATGGCGCGCGTCGGCCTGGTGCCGGAAGAGCCGGATGCGCCGCCCGAGATCTCTCCGGCGCGCCTCCTCGCCTTCACCGGCCGCTTGTACGCGCGCTGGGACGAGAACGACGCGCGGGAGCGCCTCCGCCGCTTCGCCATCCCGATGGACACGCCCTTCGGACGCCTCTCGAAAGGCCAGAAGGGCGCGGTGCAGCTCGCGCTGGCCCTGGGCCACGCGCCGGAGCTGCTGATCCTCGACGACCCCACCCTCGGCCTGGACGTGGTCGCGCGCGACCAGGTGTTCGGCGAGATCATCGGGGAGCTGGCCGACCGCGGCACCACCGTTCTCGTGACCACGCACGACCTGGCCGCCATCGAGGGGATCGCCGACCGCGTGGGCGTGCTCTACGACGGCCGCCTCGTCCTGGACGAGCCGCTGGAGGCGATGAAGGAGCGCTTCGCCCTCCCCCTCGAGCGCATCTTCGCCGAGGTCACGAGCGCGAGCGCGGGAGGGGCGCGATGAGCGAACGCGTGGCCGTACGAGGGCTCATGGCCATCGCGGCCCGCGAGGTCTCCGAGCGCGCCGCTCTCCTCGGCCTGGCCGCGATGCTGGCCGTGGTCCCGTTCGTCGCGCCCTGGATTGGAATCGGAGACCGCCCGATGCTCGGCGGGTTCCTGGCGACGGTCATGGTGTTCACGGCGGCGCTGTTGACCGGCTCGTCCGTGATCGCGCGCGACCTGGCCGAGGGCCGTCTCGGCTTCTTCCTGGCCCGCCCGGTGCCGTGGTGGTCGATCTGGGGCGGCAAGATGCTGGCCGCCCTGGTCCTCACGTTCGCGGCGGGGGTGATCGTCCTCGCGCCCAGCGCCCTCGGAAGTGAATGGCTCCTTCCCGCCGGCGGCTGGTGGGGGATGATCCTCGCCCCCGGACTTGTCGCGCTGATCGGGATCGCGAACGCGCTCGCCGTCGCCTACCGAGCCCGGAGCGCATGGTTCGCCCTGGACCTCGCGCTGGCGGCCGCGCTCGGCTGGCTGGTCGCGCGCACGTCTCGCACGCTGATGGACTGGGGCGCGTTCCCGTTCGAACCCGGCGTCCTCTCCGCGGCGCTCTGGCTGCTGGCCGCCGCCGTCACCATCGCCGGCGCGGCCCAGTTCGCCGAGGGCCGGGCCGACATCCGCCGCGGCCATCGCGTCCTCTCGGTCGTGGTCTGGTCGCTCCTGACGCCGGCCGCGCTCGCCTACGCCGCCTGGGGAGTCTGGGTCGGCCGCTTCGCACCCGCCGATCTCAGGACGGTCTACTCCGCCTGGCCGTCACCCAACGGGTCATGGATCGCCGTCGCGGGCCGAACGCGATGGCCGCGGCCTGAGATCTTCACACCCACGGTGCTGATGGATGCCGCCACGCAACGGTTCCTGCGCGTGGGCGGCGCCCCATCGGTGCGCGGCCCCGTTTTCTCCGAGGACGTCAGACGAGCGGTCTGGGTCGCGGAGGCCTGGACGGACACGCCGCGCCTGATGGCCGCCGACCTCCGCTCGAACCCTCCCTCGGTCTCGCGCGTCCCTCTCCCCGTGCCTCCCGGTTCCGTCGTCGCCGTCGCGCTGTCCGCGGACGGGGAGAATGTCGCCGTCGTCCAACGCAGCCAAGCGGCCGTGTTCAAACTCGGGTCTGCACAGGCCCTGGCCGTCGCGCCCGTGCGCGCGTCCTGGTGGCGGCCGATCGTCTTCGCGAGGGATGGCCGGGCCCACGTGTTGAGCGGACCGGCGGATCCGCTCTCCCCCGGGGTCCTCGACCTCACCGTTCTCGATCCTGCCACCGGCAAGGCGGCGACGACCGGGCACATCCCGACACGCGGCTACGCGTTCGAGCGTTGGGGGGCCGATGCGGCCCGCGTGGCCGTGGTCCATTCGCAGGCGCGTCGTCCCAGCCTGACGCTGCATGACGGGTCGACGGGCGCCCTCATCGCGAGCCTCGTCCCGGAGGGCAGGGCCGGCGGGATCACGGTCACGTTCATGCGCGACGGCCGGCTGGCCGTCCTCGAGTACGGCCGCGGCGTCGTGCTCCGCGTGTTCTCGACGGAGGGCGCGGAGTCCCTCTCGCTCGAGATCACGCCCACATTCGGTTTCGCCGAGGTGGCCGAGGTCGCACCGGGCGTGCTCGCCGTCGAGCTGCCGATCCATGGCGCGGCCGCCGGCTCCGATTCCGTCCTGGTGGACGTGTCCGCCGGACGCGTGATCCGGCGCGAGCACGGTGTGAAGCCCGCCGCATCGTCGTGGTTCGCGCCCGGTGCCCAGGCGGTTCCGGACGCGGGGGGCCTGTTCATCGACGACCGGGGCGCCCTCGTGCGCCTGGACATCGCCACCGGCGCGCGTCAGATCCTGCTCGGTGGAAGCTAGCGCGTCAGCACCGAGGTCGGCCAAGCGGTGCGCGCGAGGGTGCGGCCGCCGGAGCGGTGCCTCGCAAGGGCAAATGACTGTACTCAAATCGAGTACAATGTCGTCGTCATCCGGACCTCCGTCCAGGAGCCCCCTGGCGCCGCCTAAATCGGCCGCTGGGGACTTCCCGAGACGCCTTTGATGGCCCGGAGGGGTCTCGTCGGTCCGGCGCCCCTTCATGAGGCGACCCATCGTACGCAAATCAAGTACAGTCAAAACCTTCGCGAGACCGGTCTACGGCCCGACGCGGTGAGGACCTCACCGCACCCAAAACACCCCTGGGCGCGCGGGGACCGCCAAGGGTACCCGCACGAACCGCGCGGTCACGCGCGGGAAGGTCACCTCGCCGTCGCCGTGCTGCGGGTCGCGGAGCAGCGCGCGGGTGGCGTCGGCGAGGCTCGCGCGCGCGGTCACCGGCGCCCAGGACGTACCGTCGCTCGACACCTCGACCGCGGGCGCGTCCACCCAGGGCCCATCCGAGACCTCGAACACGACCGACTCCACGGGACGCGGCGCGCCGAGATCGGCGATCACCCCCGTCGCCGTCCACACGGTCGGCACCGCCGCCCCGGGTTCCGGCACGCGGGCCGCCGGGCCCGCGGGCACCTCGTACACCCGCTCCTCGGCGGCGCGGAAGACCACCGGCAGGGGCAGCTCCTCGCGTGCGACAACGTGCCGCACGTCGAGCGCGCGCAGCAGGCGCAGCGCGTCGTCGCCGGCGGGCGCGGTGAGCAGCTCCATCTCCCGCGTGTACGGCCGCGGCATAAAGCCCGAGTCGCCGTTGACGAGAGGGCGCCAGTGCGCGATCCCTTCGAGCATGACCTCCGTGTCGCGTTCGCCCAGCGGCAGGACGGCCACCGCGCCCGGCTTGCCGGCCAGCCAGCGCGCCGTCTCGGACGGCACCGGCGCGGGCGCGTAGCGGATCGGCACGTTGCTCGATTCGACGAGGAACACGCCGAGGGCGAGCAGGGCCAGGCGCCCGCGTCGTGCCAGCGCGAACCCGGCCAGCACCGAGAGCGCGAGCACGGGCACGAGCGAGAAGCGCGATAGCGCCCGCACGCCGCGCACGAGCACCAGGTGCTCGTGCAGGAAGCGGTAGGCCGCCGTCTCCGGACCGAGCGAGAACACGATGGCCACGACGGAAGCGCTCACGGCGAGGGCACGGTAGCGGCGCGGGGCGGAGGCGAGGCCGACGAGCCCGCACACTAGCACCGCGAGACCCGGGAACAAGGTGTCCTGGACCCGCGCAGGATCGAGATGCTTCTGCGTCACGGGCCCGTACAGGCGCGTCCCCGCGGCGGCGTAGGACTCGAGCGTGGTCGCGTAGCTCGCCACGTCGGCGATCGTGAACTCCACGCCCTCGAACGCGCGCATGCGGAGATAGGGCCGGACGATCGGCGCCAGGAGAACGCCGGCGAGGAGGAGACCGACCGCGAGTCGTCCCATCTGACGCGGACGCAAGCCTCCCAGCAAGGCCAGCGCCACCGCCACCGCGACCATCAGTGCCGCGATGGCCCCGAGATAGACGGACGAGAGGCCCTGCAGCGCGAGCAGCACCCCGACGAGGGCGGCGCGGCCGAGCGTGCGCCGCTGCCAGAACCGGTCGAAGGCCAGCAGGACGAAGGGCAGGAACAGCGTCACCTGCGCGTGCAGGTGGGCCAGGCGGATCCAGCGGTGCGCCCCCGCGGCGAAGAACGCGCCGGCCACGAAGGCGGCCAGGCGATCGCCGCTCTCGCGACGGACGAGGAGCTGCACGCCGAGGCCCGACACGATCAGGCTCAGGAGAAGCGCGACGTTGTAGGCCAGCACCGGCCCGCCCAACGCCTGCGCGGGCGCGCCGATCACCGCGGGCAGGAGCAGGTTCTCCGAGAACGCGAGGGTGTCGGGCAGAGGATGGAAGATGGGCGCCTGGAAGAGGCGGCCCGGCGCGTGGACCAGCGCGTGGGCATCCCAGGCCAGGATCCAGGCGTTGAGCCGTCCGTCCGGCCGGTCCGTCACTCCCAGGCCGGCGAGATCGGTGACCAGCGGCCAGCTCATCAGGGCCACGAGCGCGGCGTACCCGGCGAGCGACCAGGCGATCTCGCCGCGCGTCACCGGCGTCGCCACCGGCAGCGGACGTGGAACGTCCCAGGGCAGGCGCCACAGCAGCGCCGCCGCGAGCACGGCGGCGGCGAAGGCGAGCCCGTCGATCAGCCACCACCAGGCACGAGCGATGGGCGGACCGAGGTCGCGCGGCAGAAGGACCTCGTCGTACGTTCCCGGCCGGCCGTCCGTGCGCGGCCACGTCCATCCCAGCCGGAGGCGCGGACCGGGGCCCGTCCGCGTGAGCACGATCTCGGCCACATGCGGGCCCGCGGCCATCGGCACGTCGGCGCCTCCGGCGAGCGGATCGCCCTCCGCGCGCAGCACGCCGTGGCCGTCGAGCGAGACGGCCACCTCGCCGCGGCCACCCGCCCACAGGCGGTACGTCCCGGAGCGCGGCGCCCGCACCTCGCCCGCCCAGCGCAGCGTCCATTTGCGCGCGGCGGGCAGGTGGCGCAGGTCGGGACCGGCGACGTCCACCGCGCCCATCGACGAGGATCCGATCGGTCCGCGCGGGTCGGCCACGGTAGCCGTGAGCCCCGCCGCCGGCCGCAAGACGACCAGCGCGGCCAGCGCGGCCAGCACGACGCCGAGTGCGATCAGCAAGGGGCGCACCGGACGCCGCGGGCGCGGACGGCCGGTAAGTGCGGCGACGACGGCGAGGAGGACGGCCGGGCCGGCCAGGGACAGCGCGCGCACGTCGAGGAACGGGCGCGCCCACACCGGGGGCCAGCGCAGCACCGCGAGCACGATCAGCCCGACCAGGACGGAGACGCCGGCGCGCGCGAGGGTAGAGGCGACGCGCCTCATGCTCGCGGGCGCGCGCGTCCCACGAGCCTCCTCACCCGCGCGGGGCGGAGAGCGAACGATAGTAGCGGACGAGGCGTACGGCGACGACCAGCCACACCGCGATGAGGACGAGGTTCATCACCGCGAAGCTGCGGACACCCGCGGCAAAGAAGGTGGTGCCGAAGAAGACGGCCAGGCCGGAGAGCATGTCGCCGCTGCGCACGACGAAGGTGTCCGCGGCCTGCTTGGCCTTGTACTTCTCCTCGCGGCTCGTGGGCAGCCACAGCATCTGGCGCGCCGTGTTCATGATCGAGTAGTCGGTGGCGTTCTCGCAGATCTTGGCCCAGCGCAGGACGGCCAGCCCCACGCCGGAGGCGACGATGCTGTAGGTGCCCAGGCCGACGAGAGGCAGGGCCAGTACCACCCCGCCGATGCCGAGGTACTTGACGAGCCGGGAAGCCACGAAGGCCTGCAGGATCAGCGCGAGCGCGTTCGTCCAGAAGTAGTATCCACCGTAGAAGGCCCCCAGGATCGCCACTTCCGCCTCCTTGCTGCCGGCCTGGGAGGCGATCTCGACCACGGTACGGCTCACCAGGTATTCGCCCGTGGTGTTGACGATGTTGAGAACCAGGAGCAGACCGGCCACCAGCAGCAGATACGGGTTGCGCAGCAGGAGCGCGAAACCGCCGGGGCCGGCCAGTGGCTCGTGCGCCTTGACGGTCTGGGTTCGACGGCCCCCTTCGCGTCGCTCG
>DASTLK010000011.1:0-2616 GCA_035715025.1 Vicinamibacteria bacterium | reverse complement strand
ACACCCTCGAGGCAGAGCGAGGAGACTGCCGTCACGGCGTGAGGAATCAAGTGAAGACGCGCGCGTGGACCGGTCTGTGGCTGCTGGCCGCGGCCGCGGGCGGGGCCGTCTTCGGGCGCGCGCAGGACACGGCGGCGCGTCCGGCCTATCTCGACCCCGATCTCGCCTTCGAGGCGCGCGCGGCCGACCTCGTCTCGCGCCTGACCGTCGAAGAGAAGGTCTCGCAGCTCATGAACGACGCGCCGGCCATCCCGCGCCTGGGCATCCCGGCCTACGAGTGGTGGAACGAATGCCTCCACGGCGTGGCGCGCGCGGGCGCGGCCACCGTGTTCCCCCAGGCCATCGGGATGGCGGCATCGTTCGACAAGGCGCTGATGCGCAAGGTCGCGACCGCGATCAGCGACGAGGCGCGGGCCAAGCACCACGAGTTCGCGCGGCGCGGCCAGCGCGCACGGTATCAGGGCCTGACCTTCTGGTCGCCGAACATCAACATCTTCCGCGACCCGCGCTGGGGCCGCGGCCAGGAGACCTACGGCGAGGATCCGTACCTCACCGCGCGCATGGGCGTGGAGTTCGTCAAGGGCCTGCAAGGCGACGACCCGCGCTACCTGAAGGTGGTGGCTACCGCGAAGCATTACGCGGTGCACAGCGGCCCCGAGAAGGAGCGGCACGTCTTCGACGCGCGACCCAGCGAGAGCGACCTCTACGAAACCTACCTGCCTGCCTTCCAGGCCCTCGTCCAGGAGGGGCACGTCGCGTCGGTGATGGGGGCCTACAACCGCGTGAACGGCGAATCGGCGTCGGCGAGCCAACGCCTGCTCCAGGACATCCTGCGCCGCGACTGGGCATTCGACGGCTACGTGGTCTCGGACTGCGGGGCCATCGACGACATCCACAAGACGCACAAGATCGTCGCCACTCCCGAAGCGGCGGCGGCGCTGGGCGTCACCAGGGGCTGCGACCTCGAGTGCGGCTCCGTCTACAAGTCCCTCAAGACGGCGGTGGACAAGGGCCTCATCGCGGAGCGCGACATCGACGTCGCGGTCAAGCGCCTGATGCTGGCGCGCCTGCGCCTCGGCCTGTTCGACCCGCCCGAAAAGGTGCGCTACGCGCAGATCCCGTATTCCGTCAACCAGTCCGCGGAGCACGACCGCCTGGCCCGGCGCATGGCCCAGGAATCGGTGGTGCTGCTGAAGAACGACGGCCTCCTGCCCCTGGCCCGCGAGAAGAAGGTCGCGGTCATCGGCCCCAATGCGGACGAGGTGATGACGCTGCTCGGCAACTACTACGGCACCCCCGCGAAGCCGGTCACGGTGCTGGCCGGGATCCGCGCCGCGGTGGCCCCCGCGCCCGTGCTCTACGCGCGCGGCGCGGACCTCGTGGAGGGGCGGCAGGACCCGCGCGCGATCCCGGCCATCGACGCCGCGTACCTGGCGGCGGAAGGCGGAGCGGGTGGCCTGAAGGGCGAGTACTTCCGCGGCCGCGAGCTGGAAGGGACGCCGATGCTGACCCGCGTGGATCCCCGTGTGGACTTCCGATGGGACCGCGGATCCCCCACCAACGATCTCGTGGCCCGCGGCGAGCTGCCCGCCGACCGGGCGCTCGCCAACGACGACTTCTCCGTGCGCTGGACGGGACAGCTCGTTCCGCCCGTCTCGGGCCGGTACGAGCTCACGGTCACCGGCGACGACGGGTTCCGACTCGACGTCGACGGCAAGCGCGTGATCGACGAGTGGACGACCACTCCGCGGGCGCGGGCGCGAAGCGTGGCCCTCGACCTGGAGACGGGCCGCCGCTACGACGTGCGGCTCGAATACTTCGAAGGGGTCCGCGACGCGGAGATTCGTCTGGGCTGGAAGCTGCCCGGAGGCAAGGAGCCGCAGGAAGAGGCGCTGGACGCCGCGCGCGCCGCCGACGTCGTGGTCTTCGTGGGCGGCCTCACCGGCGACGTCGAGGGCGAGGAGATGACGGTGTCGTACCCCGGATTCTCGGGTGGGGACCGCACGGACCTCGCCCTCCCTTCCACCCAGGACAAGCTGCTGCGAGCTCTGCAGGCGACGGGCAAGCCGATCGTCCTCGTCCTGATGACCGGATCCGCGATCGGCGTGGAGTGGGCGCAGAAGAACATCCCGGCCATCGTGGTGGGCTGGTACCCCGGACAGCAGGGCGGCAATGCCGTGGCCGACGTCCTCTTCGGCGCCGTCAGTCCCGCGGGCCGGCTGCCGGTGACGTTCTACAAGTCCGTCGACGAGCTCCCCCCCTTCGCCGATTACGACATGAAGGGACGGACGTATCGCTACTTCCAGGGCGACCCGCTCTATCCTTTCGGCCATGGGCTCTCCTACACGCGCTTCGAATACTCGGACCTGCACGTCGACCGTCCGCGCGTGGGCGCGCGGGAAACGGTGAACGTGTCCGTCCGCGTGAAGAACGTCGGCGCACGAGCCGGTGACGAAGTCGTCCAGCTGTACGCGCGCGACTTGGGGGCGAAGGTGCCGCGGGCGAACAAGGAGCTCCGCGGCTTCGAGCGGGTGCCCCTCGCTCCGGGCGAGCAGCGCCAGGTCACCTTCACCCTCACCCCCGCGACGGCCCTCACCCACTACGATCCCGCGGCCA
>DASTLK010000010.1:0-3708 GCA_035715025.1 Vicinamibacteria bacterium | reverse complement strand
CACGATCGTGTTGCTCATCACCGCCGCCACGCCGCGCGCATACCACTCCGGCAGCCGGCGCGGGAACGAGTGCGTGAACACCGAGCTCACGTAGCTCCAGTACGCGCTCTGGTACGGGTTCTGGCCGACCTCGTCGGGCTCCTGGACGTCGGTACGGACGGCGATGAAGTGCTTGTCGCGGCCGGAGGCGCTGAAGCCCACGGGCCGGAATTGCTTGCCTTCCCAGTACTGGGGACCGAACGTCTTGAGCGTCGTCTCGTCCCGGGCCGCGACGACGACGAACGGCCGGCCGGTGTCGATCTTGGCCCACGGCCAGATCTTCAGGAGGGCGGCCCGGATCTGCTCGAACTGCCAGGCCGTCCTGCGTCCCGACTTCTCGCCCGCGTCCGTCACGACGCTGAAGTGCGCGCTCTTGACCTCGAGCCACGGGGGAGGCGCGGCCGCAGCGGTCGAGGCCGCGGCGAGGACAACGCCGGCAAGCGCGGCGCTGCGAATGGTCATCGTCTCTAGCCCCGAGTACGCCGCCCGGCCATGTCCACCGCCACCGCCGCCACCAGGATCGAGCCCTTGATGATCGGCTGCCAGAAGGCCTCCGTGTTCATCAGGCTCATCCCGTTGTCGAGCGAGGCCATCACGAGCGCGCCGAGGAGCGCGCCCCACACCGTGCCCTGCCCGCCCAGCAGCGAGGTGCCGCCGATGACCGCGGCCGCGATCGCGTCCAGCTCCATGATCCGGCCCGCGTCGGAGGTCGCCGCGCCCACGCGCGCGGTGAGCACGATGCCGGCCACGGCGGAGAGGAATCCCATCACGGTGAACACGCCGATGATGTGGCGCTCGATCGAGATGCCGGAATAGAAGGCGGCCTCGCGGTTGCCCCCGATCGCGTAGAGATGACGGCCGAACCGGGTGTGTTGCGCGACGCCCGAGAACAGCGCGGCCAGGGCCAGCAGCAGGAGCACGGGCACGGGGATGCCCTCGTACGCGTTCATCACCGCGGTGAACGCGAGCACGAGGACGGCGAAGCCGGCCTGGCTCCACACATGCGTGCCGCCACTCCGGATGCCGCTCGCGACCAGAGCGGCCGCCATCGCTCCCATCACCAGCCAGCCCACCCATAGGGCCACGTAGGTCTGCCCGACGTACAGGAACGGACGCGAAGGGGACACGGTCACGCCCCCCGTGATCCCGAGCAGCGCGCCCTGGAAGAGCAGCATGCCTCCGAGGGTCACGATGAAGGGCGGGATCTTGAGCCAGGCGACCAGAGACCCTTGGGCCGCGCCCAGCACCGACCCGCCGATGAGGACGGCCAGGAAGGCCACGCCCAGCGGCCACTGCCGGTTCGTGTAGGCCAAGGCGGCCAATCCGCCCATGAGCCCGGCCAGCGCGCCCACGGAGAGATCGATCTGGCCGGCCACGATGACCAGCACCATGCCCACGGCCAGGATCGCCGTCACCGAGGTCTGCCGGGCGAGGAGCGCGAGGTTGCGCGGGCGCAGGAACGTGCCGTCCGTGGTCAGCGAGAAGACGATCCAGATGACGACGAGCGCTCCCACCATGATCAGCGAGCGCCAGGGCACGGAGACGCGCGGGCGCGTCGGGGCGGGGACGGCGGGGGAAGCCGTGGCGGTCATACCTTCATGGTGGCTGCCGTCATCACCGCCTCCGGCGTCGCTTCGGACGCGCTCAGCTCCGCGGTGGCCGCGCCGAGGCTCAGCACGAGCACGCGATGGCTCATGCCGAGAAGCTCGGGCAGATCCGAGGACACGAGGACCACCCCGAGTCCCGCCTCCGCCAGCTCCGCGATGAGGCGGTGGATCTCCGCCTTGGCCCCGACGTCCACGCCTCGCGTGGGCTCGTCGAGGAACAGGACACGCGGCTTGGTGAGCAGCCACTTGCCCAGGACGACCTTCTGCTGGTTGCCGCCGGAGAGCTGGCGCACGGCCGAGCCCAGGGCGGAGGCGCGGATGTTGAGCGCGCCCGCTTCCTGACGCGCCTGTTCGCCGCGCCTCTTGTCGTCCACGAGGAACCCGCGCACGAAACGGCGCAGGCTGGCCAGGGTCAGGTTCTCGGAGACGGAGGCGTCGAGGACGAGCCCGTAGCGCTTGCGGTCCTCGCTGACCAGGGAGAGGCCGGCGGCGATGGCGTCCGCCGGCGACTTGAAGGGCTTGCGTGCCGGACCGCCGTGGAGCGAGAGCGTGCCCGTGACGCGACTGCGCGCCGCGCCGAACAGCGAGCTGACGAGCGCGGTGCGCCCCGCGCCCATCAGTCCTCCGAGGCCGACGATCTCGCGCTCGCGCACCTCGAAGGAGACGCGGCGCAGCACCTCCCGTCCGGGAACGAGCGGGTCCTCGACCGTCCAGCCCTCGACCTTCAGCAGCGGCACCCCCGGATGGTGCGGCGGCCGCGGGTAGAGGGTGCCCACTTCGCGGCCGACCATCATGGCGATGACCTTGTCCGGCGTCAGCTCGGAGGCCTTCGCCCCTCCCACGGAGCGGCCGTCGCGGAGCACGGTGATCCGGTCCGCGATCTGGAACACCTCCTCCAGGCGATGGCTGATGTAGATGCAGGAGACGCCGGAGGCCTTGAGCTCGAGCAGCAGACGCATGAGGCGCGCGGTGTCGGCCTCGGTGAGGGCGGCGGTGGGCTCGTCCAGGACGAGGATCCGCGCCTTCTTGGCCAGCGCCTTGCCGATCTCCACGAGCTGCTGCTGGCCGATGCCGAGCTCCTTGATCGCGCGCGCGGGGTCCATCTGGAGGCCCACGAGCTCGAGCGCGGATTCCGCGTCCCTGCGCACCACGTCCCAGCGGATGAGTCCCGCGCGCACGGGCTCGCGGCCGAGGGCGACGTTCTCCATGACGGACAGCTCGGGCACCAGGGCCAGCTCCTGGGCGATGAGCGCGATGCCGTGGTGCTCGGCGTCCTTCAGGGACTGGAAGCGCACCTGCGCCCCGTCGAGGAGGATCTCGCCTCCGTACGTCCCCCAGGGATTGACGCCGCAGAGCGTCTTGATGAGCGTGCTCTTGCCCGCGCCGTTCTCGCCGCAAAGGACGTGGATCTCGCCCTTCTCCAGCGTGAACGACACGCCATCCAGGGCGCGCACGCCCGGGAAGTCCTTGGTGATGTTGCGGAGCTCGAGCAGCGGCATCGCGGTCGCTACTGTTTCGGGCACTGCTCCTTGGGCAGGTCGCGGCAGATGTCCTCGAGCTTGTGGTAGCCGTCTTTGACCACGGTCTGCATGATGTTCGACTTGTCCACCGCGATCGTGTCGAGCAGGATGCTGGGCACATCCTTCTTGCCGTTGTTCACGCCGACCGTCTTGTCCCCGAGGGGCTGCTTCCTCGCGAGCAGGATCGCCGCCTCCGCCGCCTTGTTGGCTTCGTTGACCAGCGGCTTGTAGATGGTCATGGTCTGCGTGCCCGCGAGGATGCGCTGGCAGGCGGCAAGGTCCGCATCCTGTCCCGTGACCAGCACCTTGCCCGTGAGCTTCTGTTCGGCGATGGCCTGGATCGCGCCGCCCGCGGTGCCGTCGTTGGAGGCCACCACCGCATCCACCTTGTTGCTCACGCGGGTGAGCGCGTTCTCCATGATCTTGAGGGCCTCGACCGCCTGCCAGTCCTTGGCCCACTGGTCGGAGGCGATCTTGATGTCGCACTTGTCCACCAGGGGTTGGACGATGTTCATCTGCCCCTTGCGGAAGAGCACCGCGTT
>DASTLK010000009.1:0-2385 GCA_035715025.1 Vicinamibacteria bacterium | reverse complement strand
AAGGAGATGCTGAAGTCGATCGCACGCGGCTCCGAGCGGATCAAGAGCCTGGCGCAGAGTCTGCTGGCCTTCAGCCGGCCGTCGCAAGAGGAGCTCATCCCGCTCGCCGCGACCGAGGTGATCGAGCGCAGCCTGGAGCTGTGCCACTACCAGATCCTGAAGGGCGGCGTCCTGCTGCGCAAGGAGCTCGCGGAGCCCCTGCCCAGGGTCAAGGGCGTGCCCAACCAGCTCGAGATGGCCTTCATCAACCTCGTGATCAACGCCGTCCACGCCATGGAGGGCGGGGGAACCTTGCGGGTGGCCACCGCGCCCCGGGACGGCCAGGTCGAGATCACGGTCGCGGACAGCGGCCAGGGCATCGCGCCGGAGATCCAGCCGACCATCTTCGAACCGTTCTTCACGACCAAGCCCGAAGGCAAGGGCACCGGCCTCGGCCTCTCCACCGTCCTCATGATCGTCGAGCGGCACAAGGGCCGCATCGATTTCACCAGCGCGCCCGGCGCGGGCACGACCTTCCGCATCACGATCCCGATCTCCGTCGCTTAGCGGAGGGCCGTGTCCCGGCGCCGCGGCGCGCGTGGGCGCCCGGCCACACTGGCGGCAGGGCACGGGCGCGAAACCGCGGATTCTCGCGTTCCCGGGGATGGCATGCGGCGTGCTTAGGATCGCAGCGACATGAACCGGCTCAAGATCGTCGCCATCGTCTATGTCGTGAAGACGCTGCTCGTCGGAATCGCATGGCTGATGGTCCCCGACCTGCCCCAGCGCGCCATGACCAAGGCGCGCGCCACCTGGACAGCGGTCTCCGGCCGCCCCTGACCGGCCTTCGGTCTCAGCTCCCCAGCCCGTCGATGCGGCCGGTCTCGGCCACGCGTGCGGCGGCGGCCGCGCAGGCGGCCACGGCGGCGTCCAGATGGGCGAAGCGGGGATCCGTCGTGTGGCCCCCCCGGAACCGCGCGTAGATCTGCTGTGCGATGACGGCGACCTTGAAGAGGCCGAACGCGTAGTAGAAGGGCAGCCGGGACAGGTCCCGCCCCGTGGCACGGGCGTAACGCTCGGCCACGTCTCGTCGGCGCAGGCTGCCGGGCTGGGTCGTCACATCCACGAACCCGGCCGCGCGGAAGGCCGGCGGGTCGTCCGGATCCACCCAGTAGGCGAGGGTGGTCCCGAGGTCCATCAGCGGATCGCCGACCGTGGCCATCTCCCAATCGAGGACGGCCACCACGCGGTCGATGCCGTCCGGATCGAGGACCACGTTGTCGTGCTTGAAGTCGTTGTGGATCAGGGCCAGATCGCTCGCCGGGGGCCGATGCGCGTGGAGCCACGGCGCCACCCGCTCCATGGCCGGAACGTCCTCCGTGCGGGCCGCCTGGTAGCGGGCCGTCCAGCCCGTCACCTGGCGCTCGACGTATCCCTCCCCGTGCCCGAGCGCGGCGAGTCCAGGCCGGCGATGATCGAGCGCGTGCAGCTCGGCCAGCGCGTCGACCAGCGCCTCGGAGATGGCTCGCCGCGCGCTCGCGTCGACAGCGGCCGTGGACGCGCCCCCGCGCAGGATCACGCCGTGGACCCGCTCCATGAGATAGAAGGGGGCGGCGAGCACGGAGGGGTCTTCGCAGTAGGCGAGCGGGCGAGGCGCCTTCGGATAGAGGGGGGCGAGGGCGGACAGGATCCGATGCTCGCGCCCCATGTCGTGCGCGCTCTTGATGGCGGCCCCGCGCGGCGGCCGGCGCAGCACCATCTCGCGCCCTCCCTTGACGACGAGGTACGTGAGGTTCGAGAAGCCCCGCGGGAACTGCTCGACGGTGAGCGCGCCCGTGAGCTCGGGCAGGGCCCGCGCGAGGAACGCGTCCAGCGCCTGCGCATCGATCTCTTCGCCGGCGCGCACCGCGCGCGGCTGGTCGACGAGGGCGGCGTAGTCGCCGCCGTCTCCCATCAGATCTCCACGTCCACGCCGTAGGGACGGAGGACGTGGCGGGCCAGCGCGGACTTGTGGACCTCGTCGGGCCCGTCGTAGATGCGGGCCGCCCGCTCGTGGCGGTACCAGAAGGACAGGATCGTGTCCTCGGTGAGGCCGAGCGCGCCGTGCACCTGGACCGCGCGGTCCAGCACGCGGTCGAGCACGCCGGCCACGAAGAACTTGATCAGGGAGACGTCGGCCCGGGCGGCCGCCGCCCCTTCCGTGTCGATCCGCTCCGCCGTGCGCAGGACGAGCAGGCGCGCGGCGTCGATCTCGGCCCGGCTGTCCGCGATCGCGTGCTGGACGGCCTGCTTGCTGGCCAGGCGCACGCCCGGGGCCAGCTCGCGCCGGGCCGCGCGCTCGCAGGTCATGTGCAGGGCGCGCTCGCAGACGCCGATCCAACGCAGGCAGTGGTGGATCCGTCCGGG
>DASTLK010000008.1:0-2070 GCA_035715025.1 Vicinamibacteria bacterium | reverse complement strand
CATCGCAAGGCGCGCCGGGACGCCCCCGACGACCTTTACTCCGGATGAGGCGCGCGTTCGCCGCCACCCTGTGCTGTCCGTCGTGCCGCTCCGCACTGACACTTGAGCCCACGGTGCCCTCCGAAGACGTGGTCGTCGAGGGTACCTTGCGCTGCGGCTGCGGCCGCCGGTTTCCCGTCGCGGGTGGTGTCCCCCGCCTTCTACCGGAGGCGGCGCCGGACTCCCTCTCGCGCCGCACCCAGGCCCTCTTCGGAGACGAGTGGCAGCGGTTTCCCGACCTGCTCCGCGTCCACGCCGACATCTTCCAGTGGTACTTCGAGGGCGATGGGGCGGTGGCCTGGACGGGACTGCGCGTCCTCGATGCCGGCTGTGGGATGGGCCGCTGGCTGCACTTCGCCCGCGAGCGAGGCGCCCAGATCGTGGGCATGGACGTCAGCGCCGCGGTGGAGGTGGCCGCGCAGCGCGAGGGCGCGGCCGCGGACTTCGTTCAGGCCGATCTTCGATGTCCTCCGTTTGCGGCGGAGTCGTTCGACCTCGTCTACAGCTTCGGGGTCGTCCATCACGTGGCCGACCCCGCGGCGGCCGTGAAAGCCCTGGCCACGCTCGTCAAACCGGGGGGGACTCTCCGCTTGTACGTCTATCGCTCGCTGGCCGACGAGCCGCTCCCGCGTCGCGCCCTCCTCGGGATGGTGACCGCCCTGCGCTCGGTGACCACCCGCCTGCCGCCGGACGCGTTGCATGCGTTCTCCTGGATGGTCTCGGCGATCGCGACCGCGGCCTTCCTCGTCCCCCGCCGCGCGCTCCGGCGATCGCGCGTCGGCGATCGCGTCACGCGCGGGCTGCCCCTCGTCCAGTACACGGACGTGCCGTTCCGGATGCTGGTGGCGGAGCAGTTCGATCGGTTTGGCGCACCGCGGGAAGGCCGGTATCGCCGGGAGGAAGTCGAAGGCTGGCTGCGCGCCGCCGGTCTCGAGGTCGTGGCCACGCTGCCCGGGCTGGGCTGGCGCGCGATCGCGCGCAAGCCGCACGCGCCGCGGCCGTGACGCGACGGCTTCCACGCCGAATCGCGTGGGGCGCTGGTGCGGCGGCCCTCTTCGGATTGATGACGCTGCTGTCCACCGACGTGCCGGCGCGCTTCCTGATCGTCGACGATCCGCCGGGGCCCTCCGATGCCATCGTGGTGATGGCGGGCGACCCCGACTACGAGCGCACGACCGCCGCGGTGGCCCTGATGCGTTCCCAGAACGTCGCGACGCTGATCCTGACCGGCGGCGAGCCGGGTCCCGGGGACAGCGCGGAGAGCCTGCGCGCCAAGGCCCTCGAGCTCGGCGTTCCGGAGCCGCGCATCCGCGTGGAGACGACCTCGCACACCACGCGCGAGGCCGTCCTCGCGGTCGCGCCGATCCTCCGATCCCTCGAGGCGCGAACGGTGACGGTCGTGACCTCTCCCTACCACCAGCGCCGCGCCACCGCCGCGGCTCGGCGGGCCTGGCCCGGCGTCCTCGTGCTCAGTCATCCGGCATCGCCCTCGGCGTGGAGTCCGAGGCGATGGTGGAGCACGGCCTGGAGCCGGCGGGCGGTCGTGACGGAGTACGCGAAGCTCCTCTATTACCGGGCTCGCGGTTGGCTCTGAACGTTAGGGCTACGGACCTCAGGTATTGGTTGAGGTGTCAGGCGTAAACCGCTGACCCCAGGGGAAGTTTGTTTGACGTCTGCTCGCCTGGCTTGTAGACTCTCATGGGCTCACCGCGTCACATGACTCGAGACCGTCGCGCGCCCAGTCCAGGGACCACGCGGGTCGTTCGCCTGTTCTCACGTCTGAACATCGGAGGCCCATCGGTTCACGTCATCCTCCTGACGGCCGGCCTTCGTGAGAAGGGATACGAGACGCGCCTCATCGTCGGTCGCGAGGCGCCTTCGGAAGGCAACCTGTTGGACATGGCCCGGCAGAAGGGGATCGAAGTGGAGCAGCTCGCGGGTCTCGGGCGTGAGATCCGGCCCCTCGCGGATCTCGCGACCCTGTGGCAGCTCTACCGCGCCATCCGGCAGTCCCGCCCCGCCATCGTCCAC
>DASTLK010000007.1:0-2231 GCA_035715025.1 Vicinamibacteria bacterium | reverse complement strand
GAGGCCGTGGTCCTGGGCAAGCCGATCGAGGACACGCGTCTGGTCGACAACCTCGTCGAGAGCGAAGGGCGGGAGCTCGTGACCCGCCCCGGCAGCGTCAAGTTCGAGCTGGGTGCGCTCGGGCTCGCCGCCGGTCGGAGCACGGGAACGGGCGCGGGCTTCTCCCTGGCCCTCGCTTATGACAGCCCGACCTTCGCGATCCCCGCGGAGCTGCGCTTCGCCCATTCCTCCAGCGGCGATCGTGAGACGTCGGTCTTCTCGATCGACACGGGAGCGCGCTACTTCTTCTCACGCCGCGACACCAGCCCCTTCGTCGGCGGTGGGCTGTCGATGCTCTTTCTCTCCCTGTCCGATCTGCGCAACCCGGACCGTTACGTCTACGTGGAAGACAGTCACTGGGGTCCCGGCCTCTACGCGGAAGGGGGGGTCCAGATCTTCCGCCTGCACCGCGGCCGCATGACGGCGAGGGTGCGCGCCGACTTCCCCCTGTACTCGCTTCACCCCGAGGGCACCGACTATCAGACCATCGGACGGACGACCCGCCCCGTCCACATCGATGACGGCGCGCGTTATCTGGTGCCGGTCACGTTCGGCCTGACCATGAGCTTCTAGTATCCTTTGCCGCCTCCGAGGGGAGCCGGCGATTGCTGAATAGTGGACGCGAGCTGATCGACCTGTTGCGGGAGACGCCCTCGTTCGCGTCGCTCGATGCCGGCGACCTCGAAGCGCTGGCGGCGGCGTTCCGCGTCCTGCGCGTGCCCGGCGGGACCACGGTGATGCGCGAAGGCGCCCCCGCGGACGAGCTGCACCTCGTGGTGCGAGGCCGCCTGCGTGTCACGAAGAGTGCGGGCGGCGCGCGCGTCGAGCTGGCCGAGCTGGGCCGGGGCGAGGTCATCGGCGAGATGGCGCTGCTGACCGAGGGCGAGCGCACGGCCACGGTGACGGCGGTGCGTGATTCGCTGCTGGCCGCGCTTTCGGGGGAGGAATTCGCCCGGCTGGTGGAGCGCCGGCCGGCCGTCCTCGTCAACCTCGCGCGCATCGTCGTCCGTCGCCTGGCCGGAGGGCAGCGCCGCGGTCCGGCGAGTGAGACCCTGTCCATCGCCGTCGCGTCCACCGGGGACGGCCGTCACCACGCCGCCTTCGCCGCGGCCCTCGCCGCCCAGCTGTCGCGCCACGGCCCGGCCTTGCACGTGTCGCGCGCGTCCGTGGAAGAGCGCTTCGGGTCCGCAGCCCCGGCCGGGCCCTCCGCCGGCGACGACCTCCTCGAATGGCTCTCCGCGCAGGAGGCCGCCCACCGCTACGTCGTCTACGAATGCGACGGAGAGGCCTCGCCCTGGTCGCGGCTCTGCCTGCGCCAATCCGATCGCGTGGTCTTCGTCGCCGCCGCGGCCGGCCGCGACGCCCTGGGGCCGGTCGAGCAGGCGCTGGGCGAGTTCTCGGCCGACGCCGCGCCGGCCGCCGAGCTCGTCCTCCTGCACGCCGCGAGCACGCGGTGCCCCGAGGATACGAAGCGCTGGCTCGCGGAGCGTCGCCTGCGCGGGCACCACCACGCTCGGGAGGGCGATGCGCGGGACGTCCAGCGCATCGCGAGGCTCCTCGTGAATCGGGGCGTCGGCCTCGCCCTGGGCGGGGGGGGCGCGCGCGGGTTCGCCCACATCGGCGTGATCCGGGCCATGACGGAGCGGGGCATACCGATCGACACCGTCGGAGGCACGAGCGCGGGCGCCTGCCTCGGCGCCATGTGCGCGATGGGCCTCGACTGGCGGGAAATGATCGAGCGTTGCCGGGAGGGCTTCGTCAAGCATCCGCCCGGCGGCGACTACACCTTCCCCTTCGTGTCGCTTTCGGCGGGAGGCCGCTTCCACCGCACCCTCGAGCGTGTATTCGGCGACCTCGAGATCGAAGACCTGTGGCTGCCGTTCTTCTGCGTCACCACGAACTTGACGCGCGCCACGTCGGTCGCTCGCCGGTCGGGGCTGGTGCGCCAGTGGGTTCGCGCGAGCGGGGGGCTCCCCGGCGCCATCCCGCCCGTCTTCCACGACGGCGAGGTCTACGTGGACGGCTGCGTCCTGAACAACCTCCCGGCGGACGTCGTGCGCGCCCAGTGCGGCGGGACGGTGATCGCCGTCGACGTCGACCAGAACTACGACATGTCGACGGACCTGTCCTTCCAGGAGAGCGTGTCCGGCTGGCGCCTGCTCGCCAACCGCGTCAGCCCCTTCGGCACGAAG
>DASTLK010000006.1:0-2556 GCA_035715025.1 Vicinamibacteria bacterium | reverse complement strand
GGTCAACTTCGTTTGGCGCGCGCGCCGCGCGCCACCGAGACACCGAGAACGAGCGCGGTCAGGGCGGCCAGGATCGCTCCCAGGGCGAGGCCGGGCGTGCGATAGGTCAAGACCACGCGATGGATGCCCGGCCCCAGCGCGACCGCCATCTCCGCGTGGTTCACGCGCACGACGGGAGCGGGCGCGTCGTCGACGGCGGCGGACCAGCCCCGGTCCCAGCCTTCGCTCACCACGAGGAGGCCGGGGCCTTCCGCGCGGATGTCGAGATGGCGCGGGTCCGCGGGCACGAGCACCTCGGCCCGGCCGGAACGAGACTCCGCGTCCAGCTTCAGGCCGCGCGCATCGTCAGGGGTGACCAGCGCTTCGCGGTGGGATTCGAGGCCGATCGCGGCCGGAATGGCCAGGGCGCGGACGACCGCCTCGTCGTCGGGAAGGATGCGCGGCCGCTCCGCCACCCAGGCCCGCGCGGCCCCCGGGACCTCGAACAGCCGGACGAGGGGCGTGACCGCGCGCTCCGCGAGCACGCCGCCGTCGCTCGCGAAGGCGGACGGGAGCGACACGGGAGTGAGGGCGCCGGTGAGCGCGTCGAAGACGGCCAGGCGGGCCAGCATCAGCCGGCCCGTGTCCGGGCGCGCCTCCAGGCTCACGCCGTCGACGAAATAGCGGCCGGGCAGGCGCAGCCGCCCCAGGTAGCGGTGGGCGGCGAAGCTCGTTCCGGGATCGGTCCAGGTGTTGAAGACGGGCGCGAGCTGATGGGCCACGCGTGGCCGCACGTCCGTGCGCTCCCACGACCACTCCGCGGTGTCCACGCCCGCGCGCAGGCTGAGCTCGAAGCTGCGGCCGGTGGCCAGCCGCGCCTCCACGCGCGCCACCTCCTGTCCCTGCGCGACGCCGACGGCGTCCGAGAGCAGGGAGACGACCTGGATCTCGGTGGCCGGCGTCATGGGAAGGGGAAAGAACCGTCGCCGCTCCGGCTCCAGGCGCAGGTCCACGGGATCGCCGGCGAACCCGATGCGCGGGGCGGCAAGCGAGGTGGCCGGCACCTGCACCCAGCGCACGCCCAGCATCTCCAGCCGCGCCGGCTCCGAGCGGAAGAACGCGTTCGGCAGGGTACCCCCGACGCTCATCCCGCCCAGGGCGGTGCGCGTACGCAGGGGAACCATCGGGTCGTAGCCGTTGGCGGAGCGGCCGCCCGCGAGTCCCGCCCAGTTCGCGTAGGCGAGGTCCTTCTCCTGGTCGCGCGGCCAGTCGCGCACGAGGGCGAGCACCCGCCCGTGGGCGCCCGCGCCCATGGCATTCCAGAGCGCGCTCCGGGTCGCGCTGCCCGCGTAGAGATCCGCCTGCGTCGGATAGAAATCCCACGGTCGACGCCCGCCCGGTTGAAGGATGAAGGACACGGTCAGGGGGAGAAGCCACAGGCCCGCGCGCACGGTGTGGGGCGAGGGAGCCAGCGAGAAGTACAGGATGAGGCTCAAGGCCAGTACGCCCACCGCCCCCGCCAGCGACTCCGGCAGTGGACCCACCGCCGCCGCGGCCACGGACAACACCGCCGCCGAGGCGAGAGCGGCGGTGAGGAAGTAGGCGCGCAGGCGCGCACCCTCGGCCGTCCGCCGCGCCCGCCACTGCGCGGAGAGGGAGAGGCCGGCGAGCACGCACAGGGTCAGCTCGAAGACGAGCCCGGGCGCGCCCGGGGCGGAGAGCGGCCCCCGCCCCCACTGCAAGGCGAGGCAGAGCGCGAGGGCCAGGCCGAGCACGCGGATCGGGGTCTGGGTCAGGGCCAGAGGCAGGGCGGCCAGGGCGAGCGAGGCCGCCGGGGTGTGCGACGCGTAGCGCAGCACGAGGCCGAACAGCCCGGCCAGGGGACGGTCGCGGTTGGCCAGTCCCGTCACCGACCGGCCGGCGTCGCGGGCCAGGAGCAGAGTGGGCACGAGCTGGGGCGCGGCGAGCAGGCCCGCGGCCAGGAGGGCGAGCAGGCTCGCACGCACGCTGGGGCCGCGCGGACCCGGCCGGAGGACGTGACCCACCACCAGGCGGCCGGCGACGAGCGCCGCTCCCGCGTAGGCCGCCTCCGGCGAGCCCGCGAGAAGGAGAAGGGCAAGGCTGAGGGCGAGGCCGGCCGCGCGCGCGGGAGTCCCGAGCCGCATGTGGTCCTCCGCGGCCAGCAGCACGAGGGGCAGCAGCGGCGCGGCCACCAGGGTCGCGGTGTCCGCGAGGTGGGCGACCAGGTATGGTCCGAGCGCGAAGCAGAGTCCACCCACGAACGCGCCCACACGCTCGGCCCCGAGGCGCCGGAGATAGAGGAAGACGAGGATGGCGGAGGCGGCCAGCGAGACGAGGACCAGCACCTGGAAGGCCGCGAACGGGGGCAGGAGGGCCAGGGCGGGCATCAGGGGATACAGCGCGCCCGGTCGATAGGCCGCGAGGAGCGGCGTCCCCAGGAAGATCGTGGGATTCCACTCCGGCAACTCGCCGCGCCCGTAGCTCTCCCACACCAGGGCGCGCAGCGGGAAATGCAGGGCGGCGCCGTCCCCGGGACCGAGGAGCCGGCGCGCCGTC
>DASTLK010000005.1:0-1854 GCA_035715025.1 Vicinamibacteria bacterium | reverse complement strand
CCCGCCAGCTCTCCGACGACGGCGCCCTGCTCCAGGCTGCGGAGCACGACCTCCTCGCCGTCCGGGGGCTCGTGGACGACCTCGAGCGTGCCCTCGAGAAGAAGGGCGACCGTGTCGCCACGATCGCCTTCATGCCAGAGGATCCCACCGGCGTCGATCCGTGTTTCCACACCGATCCGGGCCAGCTCGGGATAGTAGGCCTGCAACGACCTCTCGGGCACGAGAGTTCCTCTTTTCGGATGGGGCCCGCGGATGTCCGACGCCCCCATGATAGCCGCGGCCGGGGCCGCGGTCAGCCACCGCCGCCCGGATCAGCGACCGGCGGCCGCGGGCCGCGCGTACATCGCGATGACGCGCGCGATGGCCCGCCGGCACACGGCGCAGAAGCCCACCTCGTCGCGCGTGAACATGATGCAGTCCGCCTGCGGGCGGTAGTACCCGGTCGCCTCGTACATCGCGCCCTCGAAGGCCCCGACCTTTCCGGCGAAAGGAGCCAGCAGGCGCGTGGTCCAGTCCCGCTCCTCGCGGAACAGGGCGTCCATCTCCTCCTCCGGCCGCTTCTCCGCGCGAATGGCGCGTCGGCGCCCCTGGAAGTCCCGCTCCGCCGCCTCGAACTCGGCCTTGGCCCACGGCGTCGGCAGCGCGAGACCCTGGGTGATGAGGTCGCGCCACTTGCCCGCCTTCGCGTCGGCGGTCGCGTTGGGCTCCCACGGCTCCGGCCGTCCGACGCTGGGCTCGTAGCTCGTGGGCGAGGTGTAGTACTCGTCGGCCAGGCCCGCGAAGTGATGCCCGAACTCGTGGACGAACAGGTACGGCGCCCACGCGCTGTCCGCGGCCACCGTCGCGTAGAGGTTGTGGATCCCTCCCCCGCCGTACTTCCGGTCGTTCACCACGATCTCGACGAACTCGTAGGGCGCGGCGGCGGCGATCTCCCGCATCCTCTTGTTGTCGAACGTGAGCACGTAGCGCTCGGAGCCGAACGCGTCGTAGGTGGCCCCGATCGGCGTGCGCCGGTAGACCCCGTCCGAGGGCCGCGACACGCCGCTCAGGACGGAGGGCGTGTCGATCGCCCACACGTTGAAGTCCTGGCGATGCTCCTTGAAGGGCGAGACCGCGAACAGGAGCGAGGCCATGCGCTGCGCGTCGCGGTGCCACTTGTCCATGTCGGCCGCGGTGTAGCCGTCGCCCAGGAGCAGCAGGTCCACCTTGTCCGCGGGCGGGCCGTTCTCGACCACCGCCCACACCCGGCCCGCCGCCGGCGAAGGCGCGCGATCGACGAGGGGAGAGGCGGGATCGACGGGCACCGCCCACAGCTCCTTGAAGAGGCCGCCGTCGGCCCGCCCGGAGATCACGACCCGTACCGGGGCCGCGGGCGCGGGGAAACGCACGGACTCGTGGAACGCGCGCGGGACCGTCTTCGCTTCCGCCGTCCCTTCCCACTCTCCGTAGATGCTGGCGAAGGCGCGGGAGAAGAGGACGCGCCCGCCCTCGTCGCGGACCTCGAACCGGTACTTGCCGAGCCCGCTGTCGTCGAGAAGCCGGTCCGGGCGGCCGGGCCAGGGGCCTTCGAGAGCCACGCCGTCGAGGGCGAATCGCTCGTCGCCCGCCTTTCCGCTGTGCACGTAGTCGACGCGCAGCGTGCGCAGCGGCGCCGGGGGCGGCGGGGCCGGAGTCGGAGCGGACACGGCAGCGGAGAGCACGAGAGTCGCGAGGGCGAGCATGGCCCTCAGCCTACCACCGTGGCTGGAGGCCCCGCCGCAGTGATAGCCTCCGGCTTCGGAGGCTACTCGGCATGCTCAAGCGCCGCGCTCTCGTGCTCGTCCTGCTGGCCGTTTCCGCGCCCGCGGCGGTGCT
>DASTLK010000004.1:0-17235 GCA_035715025.1 Vicinamibacteria bacterium | reverse complement strand
CCGAGCACGTAGTCGATGTCGGCGTCCGGATCCCACGGATACCGGTTGACTGCGCTGTTGGGGCCCTTGTTGTGGGTCCCGTAGTTGCTTGCCCGGACGAAGGCGCGCCACTTGTCCGAGATGTTGTAGTCGAGGCGCGCGCTGCCCTGCCAGCCCGGCCGCTCCTGGGGCTCCGTGATCGAGTAGTTGTACCACTGGCCGCTCGGACTCAGCGCTCCGCCGTTCTTCATGTTCGGCGCGTTGGGCAGGGGAAAGACGTTGAGCAGCTTCTGCATGTTGGGATCGATGCGGTCCGCGGGGATGATCCCGTTCGGGAAGGGCCGCCCGGTCAAGGGATCGATGATGCTGGAGACGGGGTAGAGGTCGCCCCTGGCATTCCCCACCGAGTGCGTGAAGTCGCCACTGCGCTCGGCCGCCGTCGGCACGGTGTAGTACCTCGTATCCTGCGGATCGGTGGAGGGCCGATACTCGTACTGGAGGAAGAAGAACAGCTTCTTGTTGTCCTTGCTGGCGAGACCCGGGAACTGGAGCGGCCCGCCCAGGGTGCCGCCCACGGTGTTGTACCGGTAGCGCCCGCGCTCGTGGCCGGCCGCGTTCTCGAAGAAGTCGTTGGCGTTGAGCTTCTCGTTGCGCGCGTAGTAATAGGCGGAGCCGTGGAAGTCCTCGGTGCCGCTCTTGGAGACGATGTTCACGATGCCGCCGGAGCCCTTTCCATACTCGGCCTGGTAGTTGTTGAGGAGCACCTTCACCTCGGCCACGGCGTCCATGGCGATCGTCGTGTCCAGCTGGTTGCCGCTCCGCGCGTTGCCCGAGACGCCGTCTATGCTCGCGCTGCTGAACGCTCCCCGCGTGCCGGACATACCCTCCGGCGAGGTCGTCTGGCCGATCCCGTCGTTTCCGCGGCCGTCGTAGACGACGCCGGGCAGGGTGACCATCAGGCCGAATATGTCCCGGCCGCGTGTCGGGAGCTGGGCCACCTGGTTGTAGTCGACCAGGGCGCCGCGTTCCGAGCTCGCCGTCTGGACGGGCGTGGCCTCGGCCTGGACGACGATGGTATCGCTCTGGGTTCCGATCTCGAGGGCCAGGTTGCCGACGGACAGGCGCTCGGCCGCGCTGAGGGAGAGATCGGCTCTCTCGATCGTCTTGAAGCCCGGCGCTTCGACGCGCATGCCGTAGCGTCCGGGCTGGAGGGACGCGAACGTGATGTCGCCGGACTCGCGTGTGACGAGCGAGCGCACCTCGCGCGTGTCCGTCCGGACGAGAGTGACGGTGGCACCGGGCACGGCCTGACCGGACGGGTCGAGGACCCGACCCGTGATCGTGCCGCTCGAGCTCTGCGCGAACAGGGTACCCACGGACAGCCCTGCGGACAGGGCGGTGGCCAGGACCCGACCCAGACTTCTCCTCATGAGGACCTCCGCGTTTCCCTCGATGGTAAGCGCTTACATCGCGGAGGCAAGGGGAGTCGCGTACGAATTCGTGCGGGCCTCGATCGGCGTCGGCGCCGCTATTCCGACCGCAGCGCCTCCACCGGGTCGACCCTGGTCACGCGTCGCGCGGGCAGGTAGCTCGCGACCATGGCTGCCGACAGCAGGGACATCGCGACCAGGCCGTAGGTCGCCGGGTCCGCGGCGCCGACGCCGAACAGGAGAGCGGCCATGAGGCGGCTCAGGCCGAGCGCGGCCACCAGGCCGCAGGCGGCGCCGATGGCGGCGAGCCTGAGGCCGTCCAGGACGACCATCCTCGTCAGCGCGGGTCCGAGCGCGCCCAGGGCCAGACGGATGCCGATCTCGCGCGTCCGCTGCGAGACCGCGTAGGAGGTGACGCCGTAGATGCCGACCACGCCCAGCAGCAGGGCCATGCCCGCGGTCAGGGCGAGCATCACCATCGTGAACGAGGTCCGGGCCATCGACCGCTCGTAGACGGCCTGCATCGTGCGCACGGAGGCGAGAGGGAGGCTGGGATTCACGGACCAGACCGCGCGCTCCACTTCCTTGAGGAAGCTCTCGGACCCCACGCGCGGACTGCGGATGACGAGGGCCAGGGACCGGCTCATGCCGTCCCCTTCGAATTCCTTCATCAGGACCGGCCAGTAGACGATGGTGGGCGCTTTCTTGTCCAGGCCGTCGTCGTGGACGTCGGCCACCACGCCGACGACTTCGCGCCAGCTGCTCTTGGTCGTCTCGCGAACCCGCTTGCCCAGGGCCGCCGTCGGGCTCCCCCAGAGCTCGCGGGCCAGGCCCTCCGAGACCATCGCCACCGGCAGGCGGTCGTAGGCGTCGCTCCAGGTGAGGTCGCGGCCGGTCACGAGCGGTGTCCCCATCGTCTTGAGGAACCCGGGAGCCACGAAGCGGAAGAGGCGCAGCGTAGGGATCTGGGCCTCCGAGTACACGCGGTCTTCCGCGAACACCGGGTCGTGCCAGCCATCGTCGTCCAGCGGGATGCCGCTGCCCAGCCCCGTCGACGTCACTCCCGGGAGGGCCGCGACCTTCTCCTGGATCGCCTGCTGCATGCGCGCGGCCGCCACTTCGTCCTTGACCTGCGCCTCGGGAATCGAGATGCGCAGGGTAAGGACTTCCTCCGGACGCGCGAACCCGGGCTGCACGTCACGCAGGGCGCGGAAGGACCGGATCATGAGCCCGGATCCCACGAGCAGGACGAGGGCGAGCGCGACCTGGACGACCACGAGACCGTTGCGCGCGCGGTGCCGCTCGCGGCTCGCGCTCGACGACCGGCTGCTGCTGCGCAGGCCCGTCGCCACGTGCGGCGCCGCGTACTTCACCACGGGGATCAGGCCGAGCAGCACGCCCGCCAGCACCGAAGTGACGAGGGTGAACAGCAGCGCGGCCGGGTCGAGGGCGATGGCATCCAGCCGCGGCAGGTTCGCGGGGGCCAGGAAGACGAGGAGGCGCAGCAGACCGTAGGCGATCCCGAGGCCGATGATGCCGCCCGCGAGCCCGAGGGTCACGCTCTCGAGGAGGAGCTCGCGCGCGATCCGGCCCCAGTTCGCCCCCAGGGCCACGCGGACGGCCAGCTCCTGCTGGCGGCCCTCCACGCGCACGAGCAGCAGGTTCGCGACGTTCGCGCAGGCGATGAGCAGCACGAGGACGATCGTGCCCATGAGGACCCAGAGGACGCTGCCGACGTCGCCCACGAGGTCCTGCTTGAAGGGCCGAAGGCGGGGAGCAATGCGCGCCTCCTCGAACATCTTCTTGTTGAACCCGGGAGGGGACGGGAAGCGATCGAAAGAGATCGGCAGCATGCGCGCCACGTCCGCGTTGGCCTGCGCGATCGTCGCCCCGGGCTTGAGCCGGGCCACCGACTGGTAGCTGAATTGCCCGAGGAGGACCTTGGCGCGGTCGAGCTGCATGGGCAGGATGAGCGCGCTCTTGACGTCGAGGAAGTGGAAGTGGCGCGGCATCACCCCGATGACCTCGCGCGCCTCGCCGTCGATGGTGAGCCGCCTCCCGAGGACGCCGGGATCGCCGCCCAGCTTCGACTGCCAGTAGCCGTGGTCCAGGATGACGGTGGGCGGGCTGCCCGCCTGGTCGTCTTGCCGGGAGAACACGCGACCGAGGAGCGGAGGGACCCCGAGGAGCGGCAGGACCCCGTCGGTCACGCGGAGCACGGTGACGCGCTCCGGCTCCGCCAGCCCGGTCACGCTGGCCGCGCGCTCCGTCCACAGGCCGACGTCGCGGAAGGTCCGGCCCTCCTCGCGATAGGTGAAATAGAGGAAAGGCGCGGAGTTCAAGTCCGTGATGTTGACCCCGGGGGCGGTGTGCCACAGCCCCACCAGCTCCTCCGGGTGCGGGTAGGGCAGGGGCTTGAGGAGGACGCCGTCCAGGACGCTGAAGATGGCGGTGTTGGCGCCGATGGCGATGGCCAGCGTCGCCACCGTCACCGACGTGAACAGGGGCGCCCGGCCCAACCGCCGGACGATGTGCCTCAATTCGTTGGAGATCGCCATGCCCAGGATACGCGCGAGGCGCGGCGGCGGTTTCAGTTAATTCATCATGTGCGTCATCCCATGCAGGGTGGCGAACACCCCGATCGCGACGTAGAGCGCACATCCCACCCGTGATCGCACCGCCCACATGGTCTCGTCGTCCGCCTCTTCCTCCAGTGGAACGACGAACCGAGGACGCCCGCCAAGGTGATCAACGGCCCGAGGATCACCTCCTGAAGGGCAAGGTCATCCGCGCGGTGAAAAGGAAGGTCACCCCGTAAGTGACTAGGAAATAAGGGCTAACGCGCCTGAAAAAAGGGCTTGCATTTTGATCACTGTTATAGTTACCTAACTCACCATATGGCTTGGGTCCGGCATTGATGGATCGCGAGTGGAACGACAGCCAGCCGATCTACCGTCAGGTTCGCGACCGTGTCGTCGCCATGATCCTCGATGGCCTGCTCAAAGAAGGCGACCCACTGCCTTCCGTGCGGACTGTCGCGGCCGAGTATCGCGTCAATCCGCTCACCGTCCTGAAAGGCTATCAGCAGCTGGTCGACGAGCAGCTCGTCGAGAGCAAGCGCGGTCGCGGCATGTTCATCAACGAAGGCGCGCGCGATCTGCTGCTGAAGGGCGAGCGCGAGAGGTTTCTCGCGGAGGAGTGGCCCAGGGTCCACGCCCTCATCCACCGGCTCGGCCTGTCGCCGAGAGAACTTCTCGACACCGCCGCGCCCCCTGAGTCCAAAGCTGCAGAGGAGGAGCGCTGAAACCATGGCATGCATAGAAGCGCGCGGCTTGCGCAAGGCCTTCGGTTCCACGATCGCGCTGGACGGCATCGACCTGAGTGTCGAAGAGGGCCGCGTCCTGGGGCTGATCGGGCCCAACGGCGCGGGAAAGACCACGGCGCTCAACGCGATCCTCGGACTGACCCGGTATCAGGGCGAGTTGCGGGTGCTCGGACGCGACCCCTGGACGGAGCGCGATCGGCTCATGCGCGAGGTGTGCTTCATCGCCGACGTCGCCGTGCTGCCGCGCTGGATGCGGGTCTGGCAGGCGCTCGACTACGTCGCCGGCGTGCATCCGCGCTTCGATCGCGCCAAGGCCGAAGGCTTTCTCGCGAAGACCACCATCAAGCGCGGAAGCAAGGTCCGGGAATTGTCGAAGGGCATGGTGACCCAGCTGCACCTGGCCCTGGTCATGGGCATCGACGCGAACCTGCTGGTCCTGGACGAGCCGACCCTCGGCCTCGACATCCTGTATCGCAAGCAGTTCTACGACTCGCTGCTGAACGACTACTACGACCGAACCCGCACGATCGTCGTGACCACGCATCAGGTCGAGGAGATCCAGCCGGTCCTCACCGACGTCATGTTCATCGACCGCGGCCGCATCGTCCTCGCCTGCAGCATGGAGGAGTTCGAAGCGCGTTATCTGGAGGTGATGGTGCGCCCCGAGCACCTCGCCGCCGCGCGCGCGCTCGGGCCGATCCACGAGCGCCAGCTGTTCGGCCGCACGATCCTGCTCTTCGACAACGTCGAGCGCCCGAAGCTCGCCGACCTGGGCGAAGTGCGCACCCCCAGCCTCGCGGACCTGTTCGTGGCCGTGATGGGCCAGGCGGCCGGCGCCGAGCAAGGAGCGGCTCGATGACGCCTCGGCCGATGTACTGGTCGATCCGCCGCGAGCTGTGGGAGAACCGTTCGGTCTACGTCGCGCCGCTGGCCGTTGCCGCCGTCTTCCTGTTCGGCTTCGCGCTCAGCACGATCATGCTGCCCCATCACCTGCGTGCGGCGGCCCTCGACCCCGCGAAGCAGGAACGCATGCTCGTCATGCCGTTCAGCGCCGCCCCGGGCCTGATCATCCTGACGTCGTTCATCGTGGGGGCCTTCTACTGCCTCGAGGCCCTCTACGGCGAGCGCCGTGATCGCAGCATCCTGTTCTGGAAGTCCCTGCCCGTCTCCGATCTCACGACCGTGCTCTCGAAGGCCAGCATTCCCCTCGTCGTCCTGCCGTCGATCGCGATCGCGGTCAGCCTCGCCACGCAGCTGGTCATGCTTTTCCTGAGCACCGTGGTCCTGTCGGCGAGCGGCGTGGGGGCGGCGGCGCTGTGGAGCCGGCTGCCGCTCTTCACGATGACGCTGATCATGTTCTACGGGGTCGCCGTGCACGTGCTCTGGCATGCGCCGCTCTATGCGTGGCTGCTGCTGATCTCGGGTTGGGCGCGACGCACGCCCCTGCTCTGGGTGGTGCTGCCGCCGATGGCGCTCGGCGTCTTCGAGAGGATCACCTTCCACACTTCGCTCGTCGCCTCTCTCGTGAGCTACCGCGTGATCGGCGCCATGAGAGTGGCGTTCGTCGCCAGCGAGGGGCACGACATCCGTCGTCTCGCCCAGCTCGATCCGCTGCGATTCCTGATCAGCCCGGGTCTCTGGATCGGCCTCATCGCCGCCGCGGCATTCCTGGCCGCCGCCGCCCGCCTGCGTCGCGATCGGGAGCCGATCTGATTCGCATGCACTTGATTCACACGCTCGTGTAAGGAGAAACGAACATGAAGCCCCTTATTGCTCTCGACTGCTCCGTCGTCGAATGCACCTCTCTCTCACCCGCGGCTCCGATCTGGCAGGACATCCTGGCCCAGGCCATGACCGGCGAGCTACTCGCCGCGATGAACTACACCTCCCTGGCGGAGGTCTGTCACGAACCCGGAGAAGTGGCCGAGGCATTGGAGCATGCGGAACGGGAACGGGGCCATGCGGCGGCCTTCGCGGCCGAGGGCCGCAAGCTCGGAGTGGACGTCGCCAACAACGTCGAGGCAAGGCACTGGAAGCGCCTCCGCGAGGCGTTCCTGCGCTGCATCACGGAGAGCGACTTCATCGGCTGCCTGATCGTCCAGGAGATCATGCTGGAATCCTTCGCCGTGGCGAGCTATGCCCGCGTCGGGAAGGTGGCACCGGGGAGCCTGGGCAAGACCTTCGCCGCCATCGCCGCCGAGGAAGAAGAGCACATCGCTCACGCGGTGGCGATTCTCGGAACGGAGCGAGGGTCGGACGCGCCGCGCTTCGACGAGAAGGTCTACCGGCTGCATCTCGATGTGATGACCACCCTGGCCAGGATGCTGGCGAAGGACTGCAGGGACGGACATTGCGACGTCTGCCACGCCACCTGCGTGAAGCCGTCCCTGTTCGAAGTCAGCTTGTCGGCCGCCGAGCTTCGCGGAGCGTCGCTCCGACAGTACCTGAAGACGCTCGACATGCTGGGGATACCCGGGGAGGTCACACTCGCATGGGTGACTCAGTTGCCGGTGTAGCGGAGCGGGGGCGGACGATCGAGGTCGACTTCGCCCTGATCGGACACCCGGAGAGCTGGAGAGCGGCGGCGGACGTGCTCGCGGTCCTGCGCGGACCGCAACATACGCCTCTGCCCGACGACGAGGTCCAGGACATCCTTCCCTGGATTCCGCCCCGAGCCGTCTGCCATGTCGACGCGGGATCGATCGCCGGCGCGAAGGCCCGCGGCCTCTACATCGACTCCTTCATTCCTCCCGACCGTCTGGAAGCCGCCTACGTGCACGAAAACATCGCCCGCGTTCGAGGGGCGGCGGCCTGTGCGATCAAGGCGGGCGCGAAGATCGTGAGTCTCGGCGGCTTCAGCTCCATCCTGATCGAGGGCAACTTCGATCAACTGCCGGAACGAGACCGTACGGTCTTCACGACCGGCAATACGCTGACGGTTGGTTTCATCGTTCAGGGCATCGAGAAGATGTGCGCGCTCGAGGGCCGGAGCCTCTCGAGATCGACGCTGCTCATCGTCGGCGCAACCGGAGATGTGGGTTCCGGCTGCGCCCGCTGCCTGGCCCCCATGGTGAGACGCGTGCTGCTCAGCGCACGCAACGTCGAGAGACTACGCCGGCTCGCCGCGGAGCTGCGAGCCGATGGAGTCGAGGTGGAGATCGCGACCGATCTCCAGCACTTCTCCGCAGAGGCCGACGTCGTGATCTGCGCGGCGAGCCTGGCGTCCCCTTCCCTGCGGTTGGGCCGGATCGCGCCCCACGCCGTCGTTTGCGATGCGGGCTATCCAAAGAACTTGTCTCCGAGGGCGGAGATGCCTGGCGCCAGGGTCTTCTTTGGCGGTCTGGGACAGGTCACGGGCGGACTACGATTCGCCCCTGATTTTCGGGGAATCCTGAATCGGCATCCGTTTCCCGACGTGGTCCATGGATGTCTGCTCGAAGGCATGGCTCTGGCCCTGGAGCAACGGTTCGAGCCTTTCTCCCAGGGAAGAGGGTCCATCATTCCGGAGCGCGTGGAGGAGATCGAGACGATGGCCGCACGCCATGGAATCCATCTGGCCCCGCTTTACAACGCCGATGGACCAGTGGAGGACGGACAGGCCGACTTGTCCACGCGAACGCGGTTGTCATGGTAGACGGCACCGCCACCCATGTCGGAGTCGCGCTCGTCGACGGTCGCATTGACGTTCGTGCCCTCCTTCGCGTGGCCCGGCCATCGCCCTTTCGGGCTGGCCACGACTCCCGGGCGAACGCGATCGCTCACGTCGGCGAGGGCGACGAACGAGCCTCGCGCGTTGGCGACACGCACCTCGTCTCCCGTCGCAATGCCCCGCGGCGCGGCGTCGTCGGGATGGATGACGAGCGTGACCGCGCCCGCCCGCCGCTGCTGGCGCGGAACGTTGGCGAAAAGCGAGTTCAGGAAGAAGTGATTGGCGGGCGTGACGAGGGCGAGCGGGTAGTCGCGGGCCAGCGCGGTGTCTCGCTGCGACGTCTCGTGCGCGGGCGTGTAGCCGGCGACGGGATCGAGTCCGGCCTGCGCCATCCGTTCGGAGACCAGCTCGAGCTTGCCGGACGGGGTCGGGAAGCCGGTCGCGAAGGGGACGAACGGATCGGGATAGCGGAGCCGCATCCAGCCGCGGGCCTTGAGCTCCTCGAGCGTGATGCCGCGGAGCGACGAGTGTCCGCTGTCCAGGACCTGCCGCGCCATCGTTTCGTCGCTGTCGTAGAGCGGGGCCGCCTCCAGGCCCATTCCGCGCGCGAGGCGACGGAAGATCTCCGTCGTGGGCAGGCACTCGCCCGGAGGCGGCGCCGCCGGCTCGTTCCAGGCCAGATACAAGTGTCCGTACGCGATGAGCAGATCGCGGTGCTCGATCTGCATGGTCGCGGGGAGCACGATATCGGCGTAGCGCGCGGTGTCGGTCAGGAAGTGCTCGACCACGACCGTGAACAGATCGCCGCGCGCCAGGCCGCGCCGGACCTTCGTCTGATGCGGGACGCTCGCCGCGGGATTGCTGGCGTACACGAACAAGGCCTTGACCGGCGGACCGTCGGTCTCGAGCAGCCCTTCCCCGAGGCGCGTCATGTGCAGCTCGCGCGTGGGCCGGGGCCGGAGATCGTCGCGCCATAGCGCGGCCCAGTTCAGGCCGAAGAAGCCGCGCGTGTCGTAACTGGCGCCGCCGCCCGCGTAGCGCCAGTCACCGGTGACGCCGGGAATGCAGGTGATCGTCCGCACCGCCATTCCCCCGCCGCCGTGGCGCTGGAGGCCGATGCCGATGCGGATGCCGGTCGGCCGCGTCTCGGCCAGTCGCTGGCCCAGCTCGACGATGGACTCAGTCGGAAGCCCGGTGATCGCGGCCACGCGCGACGGCGGGAACTCGAGGATGCGCCGGCGAAACGCTTCCCATCCGACGGTGGCCCGATCGATGAACTCCCGATCTTCCCTGCCTTCGGCCAGCACGACATGCAACAGGCCGAGCGCCAGCGCGGCGTCGGTCCCGGGTATCGGCGCCAGGTGCCAGTCGCTCTGCTCCGCGGTGCGGGTTCGGATCGGATCGATGGCGACGACGAGCGCGCCGCCGCGCCGCGCCTCCAGGACCGACCGCCACAGGTGCGGATTGGTCGACAGGACGTTCGCGCCCCAGAGGACGACGAGCTTCGAGAAGCGCAGGGTCTCCGGGTCCATCCCCACGCGGTTGTCACCCAGCGTGTAGCCGGTGCCGAAGCCGCCCGCGATCGTGCAGATCGTCACCACGTGACGAGATGTGCCCAGCACGTTCCACAGCCGGCGTCCGGCGCCGTAGATCCCCTGGAGGAGTCCCATGCTGCCGGTGCCGAGGAACGGCCAGATCGCCTCCGCGCCGTGCCTTGCGATCACCTCGCCGAGCCCCGCCGCGATCCTGTCCAGGGCCTCGTCCCACGAGATCCGCTCGAACTCGCCGCTGCCCTTCGGTCCGACGCGACGCAAGGGATGGAGCAGGCGGTCGCGCGACCGTGCGTACGCCAGGTAGTCCTCGACCTTGTTGCACAGCGATCCGCGCGTGAAGGGATGGCGGGGATCACCGCGCAGGGAGACCGGCTCGCCTCCCTCGACGGTCACGATCCAGCTGCAGGTGTCGGGGCAGTCGAGCGCGCACGCGCCGCGGATATGGCGGACCTCGGGTTGCATCAGTCGCGCGCCGGAGACCCGATGCCGTAGCTCATCGTGGGCCTCAAGGTCAGGATCTCCACCGTCGTCTTCGCGATGAGCGCGTGGACCGCGTCCGGGAGCGCCTGCTCGCTGCTGCCTTCGAGGATCGCCGACAGGCTGGGCCGCGGCCGCAGTCGGACGTAGCGCGGAGCGGCTCCACCCGCCACCATCCGGTACCAGAGCGTCTGGCCCTGAAGCGTGGGTTGGCTCGCGGCGAGGGCCGCCTCGAAATCCTTGCCCGCCCCGGCGCCGAGGTCCACGGTCGTGAGCTCGAGCCGAGGCGTCGGTTGCGGCTCCCCCGTACCACGTGAGAGCGCGGGCAGGTACTCGTACAGCGCGTTCCCCACGAACTCGGCGTGAGGTGTGACGTTGGCGATGTTGTCGCGCTCGTCCTCCGCCGGAGGCACCGGGTTGTCCAGGCTGGCCGCCGAGTGCCCGAACGTCGCGTAAACGAACCAGCGCTGTCGTTCACCGGCCCAGATGGTCCAGCCGTACCAGACCCACGTGTCCTTGGCCTGCCGGTGCCACTCGAGGTGGCGGATGTACCCGGCTTCGAAGTCGACGGTGTCTCCGTCGTGCGGACGCAGGACCGCGATGCGTGCGTAGGGGCCACGCTCAGCGGGCGCGCCTGGCGGAGCGACCAGGGGTGCCGGATGCGCTGTGCCCGCCAGCAGCACCACACCGACGATCCCAGGCCAACGATGCCGCATGAGCTCCTCGCGATGACCCCGCAGTCACCGAAGGCATCCTAACGGAGGAGAACACTCCGTTTTGCGACACAGATCCGACGGAATCCGCCATCGCGCTCTCGCGAGCTTGCACCCCGGCAGGCACGGCGAGAGAGTGAGGGCACGCATGCCGTCCCCGTCGAGGAGATCGCGCCAGACTCCGAGCCGCCGGATCGTCGTCGTCGTCGTCTCGCCCGTCGACGAGCTCGATCTGGTGGGGCCCCTCCAGGTGTTCAACTCCGTCAACCGCCTGGCCGGCCGGACGATCTACACGATCGAGGTCGTCACGAACGCGGACCGTCTGACCGTCGACGGCGAGGGCGGCGTGCTCACCTTCGTCGCCCGGCATCATTTCAAGAAGGTCGAGGGCGCGCCCGATTCCGTGCTCCTCGTCTGCGGTCTCGGCAGCCGATCGGTGCGCGACGCCGCCCTATCGGCCTGGCTGAAGAGGATGGCGGGCGAGGTCCGGCGGATCGGCGCGGTGTGCGTCGGCGCCTTCCTGCTCGCGGAGGCCGGCCTGCTCAGTGGGCGCCGGGCGACCGCGCACTGGAAGTTCGGCCGCGAGCTGGCCAAGCGCTATCCGGACGTGCGCGTCGAGCACGACCCGGTCTGGGTGAAGGACGGGAAGATCTACACGTCGGCCGGCTTCTCCGCGGGCATCGATCTCGCGCTGGCCTGGGTGGAAGAGGATTGCGGGGCGGCCCTCGCCCACGAGGCCGCGCGCGAGCTCGTGCTGTTCCTACGGCGCCCGGGTGGACAGCCGCAGATGAGTGTCTCCCTTGCCTCTCAGGCCTCCGAGATGACGTCCATCCGCGAGCTGCAGATCTGGATCGCCGAGCACTTCGAGACGCGGCTGTCCGTGGAGGACCTCGCGGACCGGATGGCGATGAGCGTCCGCAACTTCGAGCGCGTCTTCACCCGGGAAGTCGGCCGGACGCCGTCGCAGTACGTGCTGCAGGCGCGCGTGGAGGCGGCGCGCCGTCAGCTCGAGCGCACGGATCGAGGGCTCAAGCAGGTGGCCTCGGCCGCGGGATTCGGGAGCGCCGACGTGATGCGTCGCGCCTTCGTCCGCCTGCTCGGCATCACTCCGCGCCGGTATCGCGAGCTGGCCGAGCGTTCGACGTCCGGCTGACCTCCTCGACTTCTACCGGGGCGCCGAGAAACCAATACGCAGGGAGAGAGGAGCCGAGGTGGGCGGGGCGCCGGGCAGCGTCACGACCAGCCCTTCCGCCGTCTGCTCCCAGCGGACCCCTTGGTCGTGACCGAGCAGGTCCACCTTGGCTACCGCTGAATCCTCGCGTCCTCCCGGCCGCGCCAGGGATCGGACCACGATCCGCCCGGACTCCGGCCAGGCCAGGGCCGTCGCGTAGAGGGTATCCGCCCGGGCCGTGAAGCGGATGTCCTCCGCCGTGAACGGCTTTCTCTTGGTGTCGGCGAACGGTCCCGCGACCACCTCTGTCGGGCCCTCGCCGAAGACCCGCCAGGGCCGGGTGCCGTAGACGGCCTCCCCGTTGGTCGACAGCCAGGCGCCGATCTGCCGCAGGATCGCCTCATCCGCTTCGGGAATGGTGCCGTCGGGCCGCGGGCCGATGTTGAGGAGCAGCGCGCCGTTCTTGCTGACGATGTCGACGAGGTCCTCGACGATGCTGGCTGCCGTCTTGTACTCCTGGTGCGTGGTGTAGCCCCACGAGTTCTTGGCCACGGCGGTATCGGTCTGCCAGAAGTGCGGGCGGATGGCCGCCAGCTGGCCCCTCTCGACGTCGAGGACGCCGGCGGCATCCGGGAACGACTCGCCCCCGTGCTTCTTGTAGTTGATGGCCACGCCCTCGTTCCAGGAGGCCCCGCGGTTGTAATAGAAGGCCGCGAACTTCTTGAGGTGGGCCTGGAAGGCGGGCTGCGCGATCCACCAGTCGAACCAGAGGAGCTGGGGACGATGACGGTCCACCAGGTCGCAGGTGCGGAGCAGCCAGTCGTCGAGGTAGTCCTGGTCCGGGGGCGCAGCCTGGCTCTCCGCCGCCTTCTGGTCGCGCGCGGGGCCGTAGAGTCCCGCATAGCGCGGATCGCGCACGTCGGAATCGAAGGTCATGCCCTGGTCGAAGAACCACCAGTGCTCGGCGCGATGCGAGGAGGCGCCGAAGACGAGCCCGGCCTCGCGAACGGCGTCGGCGAGCAGACCGATGGTGTCGCGCTTGGGTCCCATCCGGGCCGCCGACCACTCCGTGAAGGGATAGGCGTACAGGGGGAAGCCGTCGTGATGCTCGGCGACGGGCACGACGAACCTCGCCCCCGCCTGCTTGAACAGCGAGGCCCACTGGCGCGCGTCATACCGCTCGGCCTTGAAGAGCGGGATGAAGTCCTTGTAGCCGAAGCGCGCCTGCGGTCCGTAGGTGGCGACGTGATGTTTGAACTCGTCGGTCCCGGCCTTGTACATGTTCCGCGGGTACCACTCGTTGCCGAAGGCGGGCACGGAGTAGACGCCCCAATGAATGAAGATCCCGAACTTTCCGTCCACGTACCACTGGGGGACCGTGAAGCCTTCCAGCGATTCCCACGACGGCGTGAATGGGCCTCGGTGCGCGATGGTATCGATCTCGGCCAGGCGCGCCTTGGATGCCGATCCCCCACTGGCCGGGGCGAGGAGGCGCGAGAACACCTGCCGAGGTAGGAGGCCGGCGCCCGCGGCGGAGAGGAAGGTCCGGCGACTCCAATCGTGCGACATGTTCGCCTCCAGGGAAGACGGGCATTGTAGCCGGGCGTTCGCATAGGATCCCCGCGTGTCGATCCCGTTCCTGGACTGGGCCGTCATCGCCGCGTACTTCGCGGGGATGTCCTGGATCGCCTGGGCCGCGCGCCGGCGCGCTCGCACCACCGAGGGGTACTTCGTCGGCGGCCGCGCCATGCCCGGCTGGGCCGTCGGCTTCTCGATCGCGGGCACCGCCATCAGCTCGATCACCTTCATGGCCCTGCCCGCCGACGCCTACAAGACGGCCTGGCTGCGCATGCTCCCGAACTTCGTGCTCCCGCTGGGCGTGCTGGCGGGATCGCTCTTCTTCCTGCGGATCTACCGCGACGGCCGGACCACCACCGCGTTCGAGTTCCTGGAGGCGCGCTTCGGTCCGTCGACGCGGCTCTACGGGGCCTTCACCTTCGTGGTCGGCCAGCTCCTCCGCATCAGCCTGATCTTGTTCCTGCTCGGACAGCTCACCCACGAGCTGACCGGGCTGAGCCCCGAGGCGAGCATCCTGGTCGCCGGACTGTTCGTCGGCGGCTACACCGGGGTGGGAGGGATCGAGGCGGTGGTGTGGACCGACGTCGCGGAGACCGTGATCCTGACCCTGGGCGGCGTGGCCTGTCTGGCTGTCGTCCTCTGGAAGGTCCCTGGCGGCCTGAGTGAGATCGTGGCCACGGCCTGGGCCCACGGCAAGCTGTCCTTCTGGGACCTCGGGTCCGACGGCGCGCTGCATCCGACGACGATGCGGCTCACGCTCACCGAGAAGAGCGTGAGCATGATGCTGCTCGTCGGGCTCGGCCACTGGCTGACCGAGTACGCCTGCAACCAGAACATGGTCCAGAAATACTGCGCCTCCGCGAGCACGCGCGAGGCGCGGCGGGCGCTCTGGATCGGCTGTTGCTGGATGCTCCCGCTGTGGATCTCTTTCCAGTTCCTGGGCACCGCGCTCTGGGTCTTCTTCCAGCTCCATCCGACGCCGACGTCCACGGGAATCCTGGCCGGCACGGTGACTGCGGAGCGCATCGTCCCGCATTTCGTGGTGACGCAGCTTCCGGTCGGGTTCAAGGGACTCGTGGTGGCGGGGGTGCTCGCCGCGGCGATGTCCACCCTGAACTCCGCGCTGAACGCGATCGCCACCGTGGGCGTGGTGGACGTGTACCGGCGCCACGTCTCGAAGGCGCGCGACGACCGGCACTACCTGCTCGTGGCCCGGTCGCTGTCATGGCTCGCCACCGTCGCCATGGTCGGGGGCGCCCTGCTGCTCCTGGAGGCGCGGACGAAGACGCTCGAGGACGCGGCCATCCGGCTCATCGCCCTCACTTCGGGCGGGCTCCTGGGGCTCTACCTCCTCGGGTTCCTCACCAGGCGCGGCGACGGGAGGAGCGCGGCCCTCGCCATCGGCGCGACGCTCGCCTTGTCTCTCTACCGCGCCGTGTCTCCGGCGCCGTGGTTCCCCGACGTCCTGCGCGTGGCCCCGCTCGACGCCGTGCACGGTTACTACACGGCGCTGCTCGCACACGCCGTGATGTTCGGAGTGGGCTGGGTGGCGGGCGTGCTCCTGCCGCGGAGGCGGCCGCTGGAGGTCGCGACGGAGGCGATCGGCGCCTAGGCCGCTGCTAGCCGACCTCGGGACGACTCGTTCCGGGACGAGTCGTTTCAACCACTACTCGAGGTGTTGCGCGCGTCGCGCCAGCACCACGCGCGCGACCTCCAGATGGATCGGGTCGTCGATGTGCAGCGAGCTCTCCGCGGAAAGGGGCAGGCCGCGCACGTCCGCGCCCAGGCCGAAGTCGCGCCCGCTCCACTCCTCGAGCAGCCGCCGGCGGCGGACGAAGATGGCGCCGTCGAAGACGTAGGCCGGGGGCAGGTCCTGGCGCTGGAGGTAGCTCTCGTTGGTCTCCGCGGAGAACGGGCGCACGCGGTCGCCCTCGAGCCGTTTCGCCCAGTAGGGATGCTCGTGCTCGACCTTGAGGACCGTGGCCACGGAGTCCGCGCCGGACTCCTCGAGCTTGGCCACGGCGGCATCCAGGTCGGCGCCTCGAAGCCCGGGCGAGGTGGCCTGCATCGACACGACCGCGTCCGCGCGGAAGCCCAGGCCGTCCATGGCCGCGAGCGCATTCTGGATGACGGGGATGAGGCTCACGGTGTCGGTGGCCAGCTCCGGCGGCCGCACGAACGGCACCTCCGCGCCCCATTTGCGCGCGGTCTCCGCGATCTCCTCGTCTTCGGTCGAGACGATCACCCGGTCGAGCCGCTTCGCCTCGCGTGCCGCCGCGATGGCCCAGGCGATGAGCGGACGCCCCGCGACGTCGACGAGGTTCTTGCGCGGGATCGACTTGGATCCGCCGCGGGCCGGGATGACGGCGAGTACCTTCATGAGACCTCTCTCGTGTGGGGGAGCACGGGGCATGGATTGTAGCCGGGCCCGTGCGCTACGCTCGCATGATCACGAAGGAGCGCACATGGCCCTCTTCCGGCACGCGTCGGGTCTTTCTTCGCTCGTCCTCGCCCTCGCGTGGGCGGCTGCCTCTCCCGCGCTGCCCGCGGACGAAGTGTCTCCGGGTGTCCAGATCGTCAAGGGCGCCGCCATCGCCGACAAGATCGAGCGCGCGGCGCCGTCCCCCGGAGGCCGGGGTGGCGTGGTCGCGGAGGACGAGGGCTGGCGCGTGCACGCCACGGAGCGCGACGCGCCCGGCCTGGCCGAGCGGCACGAGGGCGACACCGACGTGTGGTACGTCCTGGCCGGAGGAGGGACGCTGGTCACGGGTGGCACCATCGTGGACGCCACGATCACCGCACCCGGCGAGCAGCGGGGCCCGGCGATCCGGGGCGGCTCCGAGCTGGCCATCGGCGCGGGTGACCTGATCTCGATCCGCCCGGGCGTGGCCCATTGGATCAAGGCCGTGGACGGGCGTCTCCGGTACCTGACGGTCAAGGTGCATGGCCGCTAGGGACCGGCCGCGCGTCGTCCGCTGAGCGCGGCGGCCACCTTGGCGCGCCTTTCCGCGACCACCGACGCCGGAATGCAGTCGTAGGCACTCGGGCTGACGAGGCCAGGCTCACTGACCTTGCTCCAGGTGCTCAGGCTGACGTCGTACCAGGTGAGCGCCTGGCGCCGATGCGCCGTGCGCCGGGCCGGGTCGTGGGCGAGGGCATCCGCCAGCCCGGCTTCGACGTCCCCCAACCCGGCGTAGGACGTCGCGTAGGTGTAGACGACGTCTCCGCCGGGGGACTTCGAAGCCAGATCCGGGGCCAGGGCTTCCAGGGCCAGGCCGTACGTCCGCGTCGCCGTCGAGGACTGACCCAATCGCGTTTGCACCGCCGCCATTCCGTTGTAGGCGAGGGCCAGGAGCAGGT
>DASTLK010000003.1:0-3220 GCA_035715025.1 Vicinamibacteria bacterium | reverse complement strand
CAGCGCCGAAGACGACTGGCTGGGAACCGGGATCGCCGAGACCGTCACCGCCGACCTGAAGGGCGTGGCGGGCCTGGCCGTGCTGTCCCGCGAGCGCGTGCAGGAGGTGCTGCGCCACCTGCCGGAGTCGGGGGCCGGCGGCGACGAGGCCCGGGCGGTGGAGGTGGGACGCGCGGTGGGGGCGCGCTGGGTCCTGAACGGAGGCTTCCAGCGGGCGGGGGAAAACGTGCGCGTCACTGGCCGCCTCACCGAGGTCGAGACCGGCACCATCGTGCAGACGGTGAAGATCGACGGGCGCCTCACCGAGATCTTCGACGTGCAGGACCGCATCGCCCGCGAGCTCTCCCAGAGCCTGCGCCTCACCGACCTCCCGGACGGCCGCGAGCTGGAGGACACGCGGGTGGTCGAGGCCTACGAGGCCTTCTCGAAGGGCGTGATCAACCTGCGGCAGGAGAGCTACGAATCCCTGGATCGCGCGACGTTCCTCTTCGAGCGCGCGACCTCGCTCGACCCCGGGTACGCGCGCGCGCACCTCGAGCTCGGATCCACCTACGCGAACAAGGCAGAGTACCTGGCGATACCCGAGCTGCAGGATCGGGCCATCGCGAGCTTTCGCCGCGCCCTGGAGCTTCGGCCCGGCCTGGTGCGCGCCTGGCGCGAAATGGGAGGGGCCCTCGTCTCCCTTTGCCGCGACGACGAAGGGATCGAGGCCATCCGCCGCGCCCTGGAGCTGGACCCCGAGGATGCGGGGGCCCTCGCCTCGATGGCGCGCGCGCTCTTCGTAGGCCAGGCCCGGTTCCGCGAGGCGGTCCCCTACTTCGAGAAGGCCCTCGCCCGGAATCCCCAGGCGGGCTGGTACGCGCTCCAGCTCGCGCACTGCCTGACCCTCCTCCGCGAGTTCGAGCCGGCGGAGGCCGTGGCGCGGAGGGCGGTCGAGCTGCAGGCGGCCTTCTTGTCCGGCCAGGAAGGCGTCCGCTTCGCCGGCGCCCACATGCGCCTCGGACATCTGGCCGCGCTCCAGGGCCGGCCCGAGGAGGCGGCCGACGAGTTTCGCTGCGAGCTGGCCTTCATCCAGAAGTGGGATCACGCGCTCCGGAGCCGCATCGTGATCGAGCTGCACATGCGCCTGGGGGCGGCCTGCCAGCAGCTGGGCAACACGGCCGAGGCGGAGGCCGCGTTCGTGACCGCGCTCGAGGGCTTCGAGGACCGCATCCGCCTGGGGGCCGACGAGCCGTTCACCCGGTACTACGTGGCCTGCATCCACGCCCTGCGCGGACAGCACGAGGAGGCCATCGACTGCCTGGAGAAGGCCGCCCGACAGCGGCGCGCGTTCACGGTCGTCCGGGCGCGAATCGATCCGGACCTGCTGGCGCTGCGCGACCACCCACGCTTCCGCGCCCTTGTGGCAGGGGAGTGATCGGGCATGACCTCACGGCGGCAGTTCCTGGGCGGCGCCCTGGCGGTTCTCGGGACACGGGGAAGTATCGTGAGCGCTGAGTCGACACAGGGTCCGGCGGTGACGCGTGGAGGCGACGACGCCCTCGAGTCGGCCCTCGAGCGCCTCGCCAACACGGGGCCCGAGTTCGGGGGCGGCCTCGCCAACCACGGGCCCATGGCCGCCGAAGCCCTGGTCCGCCTCGGCCGCCCCGAGGCGGTGACGTCGTGGGTCGAGGAGTACCGTCATCGTCTCCAATCGCACCCCGAGCCGCGCAAGCCAATCTCGGGCGACGCCTGGTCCGAGGCGCTTGGGGATTTCGACCGTGTGGGCGATTGGGTCCGCCTGTTCGACCGGCAGCTCCGCGAGGGGCCCTGGCCCGCGGTGCTGGCCGTCTGGGCCCCGCGTCTCGCGCCGGGCCTGGTGGGGGCGGCCTTCCACGGTCTCATCCGCACGGGCCACGCCGTCCGCGGTCTCGGCCGCCGCGACACGCCGGCGCGGCGGCAGGAGCTGGCGGAAGGGCTCGCGTACTGGGCCGCGCGCTATCGGCGGCTTCCGGAAGCCGCCCACCCGCGCAACTCCAGGCTGCCCTCGGAGGCGCTGCCCGAAGTAGCGTTCCTGCCCCCGGAGCGGCGCACCCCGCGGCGGCTCATCAGCGAGGGCCTGGCCGGCCTGGACGCCTTCCCGGCGTTTGGGGGCGTGATCGATCTCGTCGACCCTTCCCGCGACACCTCCGCGTTCCTGTCGAACCTGACCGCGACCTTTGCCCGCGTCTACCTCGAGCAAGCGGTGACCGGCGGCGGCGTCATCACGTTCATCCACACGGTGACGGGACCGAGCGCGATACGCCTGCTGCTCCCCCACCTCCCCGCGGCCCTGCATCCCGCGCTGCTGCGCTATGGCTGGCAGGGGACGGCCGGGGTCTACGCCGCTCTTGGCCAACCCTCGCCGGGCTCAGCCCCGACCCGGCCCGCCCTCGACGCCGACAGCCTCGTGGACCGCGCCGTGGCCAGCGGCGACGAGCACGCGATCAAGTTCACCGAAGCCTGCCTGCGCGAGCACGCCATCGATCCCCGGCCAATCTACCTGGAAGCGGCTGGCGACGCCGTGCGACGGCTCGGGCGTGGCTGAAGGGCGGCGGCGATCTGTTACGATCGCTGCGTGATGGAGCTCACCCCCCGGCGCGTCCGCGCGGCACGGATACTCGGCATGACCGCCGATTTCGTCCAGATCGGCCTCCTGCCCCTGTTCAGCCCGGGATGGCTCTCGCCGCTGAACGACGCCCTCGACGTGGTGGTCGCCGCCGCCATGGTCGCTCTCGTCGGGTGGCACTGGTCCTTCCTGCCGGCCTTCCTCGCGGAGCTGGTTCCGGTCTTCGACCTCGTGCCGAGCTGGACCGCCGCCGTCCTGATTGCCACGCGCAACGCCCCGGGAGCCCCGGTCCCTGCGACGGCCGTGCGAGAGCTGCCGTCAGGCCCGCCCCCGAAGGACGGATCGGCAGGCCCGCCGCAACTGCCGTCCGCCTGAGCGCCAAAGGACGGACACCTAGCCCTCCGGCTCGTACAGGAGGCCCAGGCTGTACGTCCCCGGCGGGACGTCGAGCTCGGCGCTGCCCAGCGCATCGAAGCGCAGGTCGTGACTCGGGCCGCCCTCGGCAGGGACGAGGCGCAGCACGATGTCGCGCAGGATCGGAAGATCCGGCAGATGGACCTGCACGAAGCGCCGCGTCGTCCCGTCCAGCCCTTCCTCGGAGAGGATCCGTAGCGGTCCGTAGTCCGCGAGGGT
>DASTLK010000002.1:0-8849 GCA_035715025.1 Vicinamibacteria bacterium | reverse complement strand
CCGGTGAAGGTGAAGGTGGCTTGGGCGCCCGTCGTCGAGGACCCCATCATCGTCTCTCCGGCAAAGAGCGGATATCGGTACGAATTCCAGCCGCTGCTGTAGTTCACGGACGCGTCCGTTTCCTGGAGACGCGTGATCGATGGTACGGACGGCGACAACGTGACGTCGAAGGCATCCACGACGATCCAGGCGCCAATGGCGGCGGCGTTCTTCCCCCCGGTCGGTTGGATGGTCACCGTATGCGCCGCATCGGTCAGGCCGCTCGCAGTGAAGAGGACCGCCTGGTCCTGTTGCACGGGAGCGTAGGTGTCGACGTCCGTCACGTACGCGCCGTCCACCAGCACACTGGCAATGCCGAACAGCGGGCCGCGGCTCCCGATCCAGCTCACCGACGTGCCGCTGAACGTGAAGGTGGCCTGCCCTCCGGCCGTATTGGAGAGCCAGGCGAGGCCGGTCCGGTTTGCCGACGTTCCGCTCCAGAGCCCGTTCACGAACGGGTCCCGCCAGTCCGCGGTGTGCGTGAGGGCGTGGTCCTGGTCTTCAAACCGCGACCGGACATCGAGCCCGTCCACTACGACCGAGGTCCCAGTCGAGGCCGCGTTCTTGTCCCCCGTCACCTCGATGGTCATGGTGTGGCGGCCGGGGGTCAGGTTCATGGCCGTGAATACGACCGTCTCCAGCTCCATGGACGCGTACGTGTCGACCTGGGCATGGAAGGACCCATCGAGGTACACGCGGGCGATCCCGTTCTGGGGTCCTCGCAGTCCGATCCAACGTACCTCCGTCCCGATGAACGAATACGTGGCCTGGGCTCCCGGCGTGGCCGAGATTTCCGCCGACCCGCCGCTCCAGTTCCGGACGCCGGCCGCTTCCGCGGTCCAACCGGCGCCGAACGTCATCGCCGGCTCTTCCACCCGCGTGCCCGTCACGGGGGCGGGGGCGGCCGGGGCCACGTCGAAGGCATCCACGACCACCGCGTAGTCCACGGAAGAGGGATTCCTCCGGCCCGTGCACTCCACCATCAGCGTGTGGGGGCCGGCGGCGAGGCCGGTCCGTGCGAAGACGACGGCCTGCGGCTCCTCCGTCGTCTGGTACAGGTCGAGCTCGCTCACGAACACGTCGTCGAGATAGACGCGCGCGATGCCGGCCCAGGGAGCGCGGAAGCCGATCCACCGGATCGTCGACCCCGTGAAGGTGAACGCCGCCCGCGCACCGTCCCCGCGGGTGAACGAAGCCACCTTGCCGCTCCAGGCCCGGCTCCGGCTGCCCGACCACCAGTTCGGTGATTGCCCATTCGTCCCGTTGCCCGCCGTGTACGTGATGGACAACTCGGTGTTCTCGATCCGCGTCGCCGTCTGAGAGACCATCACGGTGACGGTGGCGGAGGTGCTCGTGTTACCGGCCGCGTCGCGGGCCACCGCGGCCAGCGTGTGCGTCCCGCTGGCGACGCTCGTGGTGTCCCAGGTGAAGGCGAACGGCGCGCTCGTGTCTTCGATGCCCGCCGCGGCGCCGTCGACCATGAGCTGGACGCCGGCGACCCCGATGCTGTCGGAGGCGCTCGCGTCGACGATCGTGGTTCCGGCCACGAGGACACCCATGGCGGGTTCGGTGATCGCCACCGACGGCGGGCTGTTGTCCACGACGACCGGGATGGCCACACTGGTCGCGGTATTGCCGGCGGCATCCCGCGCCACCGCGGTCAGCAGGTGGGATCCGTCCGCGGCGGCGGCGGTGTTCCAGGACACGCTGTAGGGGCTGGCCGCGTCTTCCGCACCCACGTTCACCCCATCGAGCTTGAACTGCACGCCCACGACGCCGACGTTGTCCGAGGCGTCGGCGCCGATCGCGATCGTGCCCTTGACCGCGGCGCCCGCCGCCGGCGAGGTGAGGGCGACCGTCGGCGGCGTCTTGTCGTTGAACACCGTCACCGTCACCGGGTCGGAGGTCCACGAGCCGCCCAGCGCATCCCGGCCGACCGCGGTCAGGGTATGCGAGGCATTGGTCGCGGCTTTCGTGTCCCAGGGGATCGAATACGGGGCCGCAGTGTCCTCCGCGCCAAGGTTGGCGCCGTCGAGCTTGAACTGGACACCTTGCACGGTGAGGCCGCCCACGACCGTCACGCTCGCGCTGACCGGGATCGTCCCGCCGACGGTGGTGCCGGAGGTTGGAGACGTCATGCTGACGACGAGGCTACCCGGTAGCTGGGCCAAAGCCGGAGCAGGCGTCATCCAGGCGAGGCCGAGAACGACGAGCAGGGCACCGGCTCTGGCCAGTCTCAGACGGGATGCTTCTTGTCTCGTGCTCATAGTGATCTCAACTGATAAAAAAGGGTTCGAGGGGAACCCGGCAATGAGCCGGGATGAAGTCGTGACGCACGGCGAATACCACAGCGACCGATCGATTGCCTACCTCGGAGCGGGTAGGGCGTGTCCTTCTCTCGTTTGCTCACGCTGGCGTCCAGCGCGGTGCTCTTCGGCGGCGCCAAGCACGGCCGCGGCGAGCCGCCGCGGCTCGTGGCGGACCCGGCCTCTTGCCGTCACCATCCGCTGCCGCACTGGCCGGCAGCCGAGCGCTCGCAGCGCATGGAGGTCCGCGGCCACCGGCTCCGCTCCGCAGGCGGCATAGGCCGCGAGCACACGCGGGGAGATGGGGCTGGCGGCGAGGAGCACGTCGTCGACGGGCAGGCCGGGGGCGTGGCGGCGCAGCGCCCGCACGTGGTCGGCGGCCGTCATGCCGTCGGTCTCGCCCGGTTCCGTCATCAGGTTCATGACGAGGAGGACGCGGGCGCCGGAGCGTCGGATCGCCTCCGCGATCCCGCGCACCAGGAGGACGGGGATGAGGCTGGTATAGAGGCTGCCAGGCCCGATCACGACGAGGTCCGCGTCCGCGATGGCCGCCCGCGCCTGGGGCAGGGCGGCGGCCGCGGCCGGCACGAGGCGCACGCGCCGGATCCGGCGGCGGGCGGCGGCGATACGCGACTCGCCCTCCACGCGGCTGCCGTCCGCCAGCTCGGCCAGCAGGCGCACATCCGAATCGGTCGCGGGGAGCACGCGGCCGCGGATACCCAGGATCTCGCCGGCCCTCTCCACCGCCTCCGGGAAGCGGCCCTCGAGGTGGCTCAGCGCGGTGAGGATCAGGTTGCCGAGGTTGTGACCGGCCACGCCGTCGCTCCCCTCGAAGCGGAAGTCGAACATCGCCGCCGCCTGGATGTTCTCCGCCAGCGCGACGAGACAGTTGCGGATGTCGCCCGGGGCCAGGACCCCGTAGGCCCGCCGGAGTCGGCCCGAGCTGCCGCCGTCGTCGGCCACGGTCACGAGCGCGGTGAGGAGGTCGCGCCGCCAGCTCGGCGGCATGCCCTGGCCCGGAGGAAACATCATCGAGCGCAGGCCACGCAGGAGGACGGGTAGTCCCGTCCCGCCGCCAATGGCCACGACGCGCGGGGGACTTGCCCCACCGGGGAAGAGCTCCCCCTCGCTTGGGGCTTCGTTCGGTGGGGGTGGCCACATCGGCGACAGGGCGGCGATGAAGCGTGAGAGTTCCACGGTCAGGGAACCAGGACGATGTCGCCCGCGCGGACGTAGAAGTTGGTCTGGCCGGCGGTTCCCGACGCGACCTTGTCGTAGTCGAACGGAAGCCGCTCCACCCGGCTGCCCTCCGACCGCAGGATGACGACGCGGGAGCGAGCGGCGAATTCGGTGAAGCCTTCGGCCATGGCGAGCACGTCGATGACCGTGGCCCGGCTCTTCAGCTCGTAGCGTCCCGGCTTCGCCACCGCGCCCATCACCGATACCTTGAAGCTCCTCACTTCCGTGACGCTGACCGCGACCTCCGGCTGAGGGATGTATTCGGCGAGCCGCCGGACCAGCTCGTCCCGCAGCTCCATGGGAGTCAAGCCGGCCGCTTGCACGTCGTTGAGCAGCGGCAGCGAGATACGGCCGTCCGGACGGACGGGCGCGGTCCGACTCACCGCTTCGTTGCCCCACACCGATACCTGGAGCACGTCCTCCGGCCCGATGCGGTAGCCGGGCGCGTCGACCGGCGGCCTCTCCATCTGCGGCCGCGCATCCGCGCCGGAAGCGCCGCCGCCGGACAGCATCCGGAGCGAGAGGGCCAACACCATGGGAATCATCATTGGAATCTCCCTGCGGACGGTCTAGGAACGGGCGGCGACGGGGGCGACGGGAACGGTCGGACCGTGCGCTACGGCTTCCACCGACTCTCGCCCGCCCAGGACCGTCTTGACGGTCTCGATCAGGATGCGGAGATCGAGCCAAAGGGACATGTGCTTGATGTAGTAGAGATCGTGCCGCATCTTCTCGACCTCTTCCTCGAGGTCGTTGGCGTACTGGTAGCGAACCTGCGCCCATCCGGTGATCCCCGGCCGCACCATCCAGCGCAGGGCGTAGTAGGGGATCGGCTCGCCACACGAAGGCGCATTCCGCATCACCAGGACGAAGAGAGGCAGGTTGGAGACGGGATGCGGCCTGGGGCCGATGAGGTTCATTTCGCCCTTGAGGATGTTGATCAGCTGCGGGAGCTCGTCCAGCCGGAACCGCCGCAGCCACCGGCCGACTCGGGTCAGCCGGTCCCCGTTGTCGCGTGCCCACTCCGAGCGGATTCGCCGCTCCGGCCGCATGGTGCGAAACTTGAAGAGCTTGAACCGCTTCCCTCCGCGGCCAACGCGCTCCTGCACGAAGAACACCGGACCACTCGACTCGAGCTTGATGGCCAGAGCGACGAGCGCGAATATCGGGGCCAGAAGGACGAGCGCACCGGCCACGAGGGGTTGGCTCGCTCCCCGCGCCAGGGCCAGGCCGCGGCGCCGGGGCCGGAAATCCTTGCAGAAGATGACGCTGGTGGGCGTGAGCGCCTCGATGGCAATCTTGCCGGTGAGACGCTCGTAGACCTCGGCTCCGTCCTCGACGGGGACCCCGCGCACGCGCAGCTCCAGAAGCGCGCGCAGGGGCATGCGGCCACGGCGAGACCCCAGGGCGACGATCACGCGATCGGGGCCGCTCTGCTGCACGATCTTGCGGAGATCCTGGACGGTGCCGAGGCAGCGGTCTCGGGGCGGGCGTGGGGACTCGTCGACGACGCCAATGACGCGCTGACGAAGGGACGGTCGCGCGTCGATCTCGGCGACGACCTGATCCGCGAGAGAGCCGCCGCCGAGCACCAGCACGCGTTCCCAGCGGCGCCTCCGCGCCAGCTTCTGGGCGAGCTTACGAAGCCAGACCACGAGCGGCAGCGCGGCTACGAGAGCCCACGCGAAGAGGAGTGCCAGCCTCGACATCACCGCTGAGGCCTCCCTTTCGCGGCCCGGCGCCACGGGAAGCGCCACCAGCTCCGCTGACGGTTCGCCGACTGCTGGTAATAACCGTAGTACCCCTGGTATTTTCCGAAGTGGCCGGAGAGGGGACGATCGTCCCCGTTGAACACGATGCCGAGGGTCTTGTCCTCACCAACCGCGCTGAGGGCGTCGGCCACGAGCTTCCGGGGCGTCCGGTGAGCGGCGACGACGATCAGGAAGCCGTCGACCCACTGCGAGATGAACCGGCAGTCGGGCACGAGGAGGACCGGCGGCGTATCGACCACAACGTGGTCGTACGTGCGGCGAGCCTGTTCGAGCAGTTGCCCCACGCGCTCGGAATCGAACACGCGGTAGGCGTTCGTCGTGGGCGCACCGGCGGGCACGACGTCGAGGTTGAAGGACGTTCGCCTCACCAGCGTATCCAGATCGAGATGAGGATCGAGCGCCGTCGCCGCCAGCCCAGGACGCCTGTCCCCGGCCAGCCCCAGCCTGGCCGCCACGAACGGACGGCGGACGTCGCCGTCGATCAGGAGCACCCGCGCGCCCGGCAACTGGCCAAGAGTGACGGCCAGGTTCACGGCCGTGGTGGTCTTTCCGTCGCCCGCGGTGGGGCTCGTGATCCCCAGCACCTGCCGCCTGGCCGCCCCGCTTCGCGGCTCGAGGAAATGTCGAAGAATGCGGTACTGATCGGCCTCGAATGAATAGGGAGAATGCACGCTGACGAGGTGCTCGTCCAGGTCGGGGATGACCGGGGCATCGATGGTCATGCCGGTCCCATTATGGGAGGGTGCGGAATCCTCGGGCGCGAACGCGGCGACCCTGGGAGCAGTCTCGAGGGTGGTCTCCGACATCTCAGGATTTCCCTCGGGCCAGGGTCGCGACGAGGCCCCCCTCGACGCGAGCGAGACTGCGGAAGGTCTGGGTCACGAGCACCAGGCCCACCAACACCGAGAGGGCGGCCAGACAGAAGCGTTTGCGCCGCGCCCGGAGATCGTTCGCGGTGACGATGCGCGGGATGCTGGCCAGAATCGGCACGGGCGAAAAGGCGGCAATAGCGTCGACGTCGTGGAACGAGGTGTCCAGCTGTTCGCTCAGCGCCACTGCACCCACCGAAAGCGCCACCGCCGCCGCCAGGGCCAACCCGAGCAACATGAGCCGGTTGGGTGCGGCGGGAATCGTGGGAGCGACGGCCGCGTCCAGGATCCGGAACTGCGGCTCGCTGCCCGAACCCTCCGCCACGTCCTCCAGCTGTGCCTGCTCGTAGCGGCGACGCAGGGAGTCGTACGTGTCGCGCGTCGCGTGGTAGTCCCGCGAGGCCCCGTCCTGCACCTGGCGCAGCCGCGGGGCGGCGTCGAGTCGCTGCGTGTACGCGGCGATCTCCGCGCGGAGGCCGTCTTCATCCGCCTTGAGCTTCGCGATCTGCGCGTCCACGTCCGCGAGGCCGTCCTTCAAGTGGCCAGTGGCGGCACTTGGCGCGGCCGGCGCCACCGGCGCGGGGACGGGCTTCTCGCTTGCGCCCTGCTCCTCGAGGGTGGCGATCTCGGCCTGCAGGCGCACCACGTCGGGGTATTTGTCGCTGAAGCGGCGCCGGAGGTCGGCCAGCTCCCCCTTGAGACGCGCGAGCCTCGTGACCGGTTCCACACTTGCCGCCGGCCCGCCGGACTCCGCATCGGCCATACGCCGCAGCAGATCGTTGCGACGTTCCAGGGCGCGAAGCCGTTCGTCACTCGTCGAGCGGAGGTCGGCGTGCACGCGGCCGAGGGCCGCCAGCTCCACTGCGGTCTGCTGCGAGAGCTCGGCCGGGCTATCGTCCGCGTTGGTCCCCAGCTTCTGTCGCTGCTCCTGCAGCGTCCGACTCACCTCCTCGAGCTGCTCCTTCAGGACCTGGACGGCCTCGGTCGACTTGCGGCCGCGGATTTTTGCCTCCTCCTCGAGGTAGAAGGCAGCGAGCGCATTGGCCACGCGTGCGGCCGTGTCCGCCTTCGGGGAGCGGTAGGTGATCGTGAACGCCAGCGTGGAGGCCGGCCCGCCGGCGACGGGAGGAACCTTGAATTCCGTGCGGATGTCGCGGCGCATGCGCGCCGCGACCACTTCGGCGGGGTGCTCGTTGCGCAGATGTGGATAGAGGTCGAAGGCGTAGATCAGCTTCTCCAGCCGCGAGCGGCTCTGGATCTCCTGCGTGATGAGCTGAAGCCGCCGGTCCATTCTGCCCGCGGCCGTGGCCTCGACCTGCGGCTCCTCCACGAGGACGGTCGCGGTGGCCTCGTAGATGCTGGGGACGTATCTCGCCACCGTGGCCCCGGCGATCAGGGTGGTGACGAACACGACGATGGCCAGCCACTTCCTCCGGATCCAGACCTCGAGGAGCCAACGCTCGCGACGCTCTCCACTACCACCGATCATCGTGCTCCCTGACTGCTGGCGGATCCCGCGGCCAGCCTGACCGAAAAGGTGTTGTGAGGGATCTCCAGCAACGCTGGACTCCCAAGGTTCCCTTCCTGACGACTCCAGACGTACGACCCGGTCAGGGCGACACCGGGGATGGGCCGCCACTCGAGCTCCGCGCCGGCGCGGTACACGATGGCCTCCGACTGGTGATCGCGGCTCTCGAAGATGCCCGGTCCGCCACTGATCCACAGCTCACGCTGGAGCTGACGGCGCAGCTTCACGCTCACGCCCTGGACGTCGAGCCGCGTCAGGTGCCCGACCGCGGTGGCTTCGGTCTGCGTGTATTCGAACGTGACGTCCCCGTGACGCAGGTTCCCACGCACACCGAACGACACCTCCGGGCCCACGGTTCCGTCATCCGACAACCGTGGTCCGGCCTTGATGTCGAAGCGCGCGCGCGGCGTCACCTGCCGGGTCCAGCCGAGGAGCAGCACGTGGGAGCGCAGGACGGTCCCGGCGGCGGCGAACTGGCGCTCGCTGACGGTCAGGGTCGCGTTCTCGGTGTCGCTCAGCCGCCGTTGCAGAGCCACCGACGCCGCGTGGGTCTGGACGGTCGGAAATCCAGAAACCTGCTCGCTCGTGAACGTATGCTCGCCGCGGACCCGCGTGAGGCGCCCGAGGCCCACGGAGGCCGACGCATGGGTGGACAAACGCTGGGCGGGCAACCGCCCCGTCTCCAGGCCCGTGACGAGGTTCAGGTCGCGCGCCGTGGTCGTCTCCTCGTACAGCGCCCCGGCCTCGAGCTTCAGGACACGCCCCGGCGACCATCCCACGTCGAGCGCCGCGTCCTGCCGAGCCCGCGCGGAGTCGAGCTCGGTGCGGAAGGCGAAAGCCTCGGCCTCGCGTCCGTAGCGCGCGGAGACGTTGAGCGTCCGCGCGGCATACGACAGACCAAGGCGAGGACCGATTCGGTAGGTGAAATCGCTCTCGCGAACCGGCGAGGTGGGATTCGGGAAGAGATTGTCATCGTAGGATTCGCCGATCTCCACCTGTGCGGAGAGACGCAGCCGCGGTTGCGCGATCCCGGTTACCGGTAGAACTGTGGCCACGAGGGTCATGAGGGTCCTGGCGCCGATGATGGAGAGGGTCC
>DASTLK010000001.1:0-10770 GCA_035715025.1 Vicinamibacteria bacterium | reverse complement strand
CAACCCCGGCCCGGGCGGTCCCTGTACCAGGCGATCGTCCGCTGCAGCCCTTCCTCGAGGTCGACCACCGGCTCGAAGCCCAGAAGCCGCCGCGCCTTGTCGATGTTGGGGATGCGCAGCTCCACGTCCGTGAACGGCCAGTCCACGAAGGTGAGGCGCGAGGCGGAGCCGCTGAGGCGGATGACCATGCGCGCGAGGTCGTAGATCGTGAGCACGCTGCGCGCGTTGCCGACGTTGAAGGCCTGCCCCACGGCCTCCGGCTTCACGAGGGAGAGCATCACCGCGTCCACGATGTCGTCCACGTAGCACCAGGCGCGGATCTGGCTGCCGTCCTTGTGGATCTCGAGGTCCTCGCCGCCGAGCGCCCGCACGATGAAGCGGTGGATCGCGCCCTCCCCGATCTGGCCCGGCCCGTAGATGTTGAAGGGGCGCACGGACAGTGCGGGCAGGCCGTATTGGAGGCGGTAGTTGTGGGAGAGGTGCTCGGTGGCCAGCTTGCTCACCGCGTACGTCCAGCGCGCCTCCCCGACCGCCCCCAGCGAGGTCACGTCGCCCTCGCTGACCTTGTAGGCGTAGCTGCCGAAGACCTCGCTCGTCGAGAAGTCGACGAACCGCTCCATGCCGCCCTGGGCGACGGCGGCCTCCAGGACGTTGTAGGTACCGATCAGGTTGACCTTCATGGTCGTGACCGGCATCTTGATGACGGTGTCCACGCCGGCGATGGCGGCCAGATGCACCACGATCGTGCAGCCGCGCATGGCCTCGCGCACCGCCACCGGATCCATGACGTCGCCGATGCGGAGCTCGAGGTTCGGATGCCCGGCCATGCCGCTGGTGGCGAGCGAATTGCGGGTCCCCGTGTCGAGCACCACCACGCGGTTGTCGGGCAACAGCCGGCGCGCGAGGGCGGAGCCGATGAAGCCGGCCCCGCCGGTGAGAAGGATGGTGCGGCCTTCGAGGCGCGCGGTCGCCGACATGCGCGGCCATGCTACTACGGGGCGCCGGGAGCCCGATGGTAGACTGGCCGCTTCGCGCTGCCCATGATTCGACTCCTGCGCTCCGCCCTCGGCGCCCGATGAGGCCGGTCCGTCACAGCCACGGGACGGGCCTCTTCGAGCCGGACCAGCTCGCCCGTCTGGGCGAGAACGTCGTATTCGAGAGCGGAGTGCTCGTATTCCACCCGGAGACGGTCGAGATCGGTGCGAACGTCTACGTCGGACACCAGACCATCCTGAAGGGTTACCACGCCTCCCGCATGGTGATCGGCGACGGAACCTGGATCGGGCCGCAGTGCCTCTTCCACTCCGGCGGAGGGCTGACCATCGGCGCGGACGTGGGGATCGGGCCCGGCGTGCGCATCCTGACCTCGTCGCATCGCCTCGACGATCCCGACCTGCCGATATTGCACGCCCCGGTCGAGTTCGCGCGGGTCGTGATCGACGACGGAAGCGACATCGGCGTGGGCGCGATCCTTCTTCCCGGGACGCGCGTGGGACGGGGCGCGCAGGTGGCGGCGGGGGCCGTGGTCGCCGGGGACGTCCCCGAGTTCACGATCGTGGCCGGCGTGCCCGCGCGCGTGCTGCGGCGGCGGGCGGGACGTTAGCTCGAGCCGGACGGCGCGGCCACGGACCAGATCGACCGGGCGATCACCGCAACCGCCGGAAGATGACGACCGGCGGATCCGGATCGTCGCCGTTCACCCGCTCGTATCGCCGCCGCATCTCCGTCTCCTGTTGCAGCGCGGACCCGGCAGGCACGACGAGATAGGAGAAGGGCACCGCGCGCTCGAGCCTGCGCAGGGCCTCCCCGTCGGGAACGCTCGAGACGACCTCGGCCGGATAGTGTCGCCATCCATACAGCCATCCATTGGCCAGCACGATGCGCTCCGGGGGCGTCGGCACGTAGCGCTCGACGTAGTCCGCGATGCCGGCCTGTCGCTTCTGACGAGAGGCCTTGTAATCGTTGACGATCGTGCGGATGCCCATCAGGAGAAGAAGACCGGTCGCGACCAGCGCGCCCGCCACCGTTCCGGCCCGACGTCCCTCGGGCAGGACGAGGGGCAGGAAGCCGGGCATCAGGAAGAGCGCATAGCGGAAGCCGCTCCACTGCACGACCACGTAGACGCCGAACAGCAGCGCCACCACCGCCGCGTATCCGACCAGGAGCCCGATCAGGTACCGTCGCGCCGGCGGCGGGAGGGCCCGCCAGCGCGCGAGGGCGAGGATGGGCAGGGCCACGAACGTGGCCAGGATGCCGCGCTCCGTCCAGGTGGTCGAAGGGCCGACCAGCTCCGTGGCGTTCGTGACCACGCGGCGGCCGACGAGGTCCGCGGCGGCAGCGACGCGCCCGCCTCGCGCGGCCTGGACGGCTTCGAATCCGAAGGCGCGGCCCGACGACGGCGCCCAGAAGTTGGCCCCGCCCGGCGCGCGATGCCGTGAGAGCGGCGCATAGACGAGCAGGACAGACACGACGAAGGAGGCCAGGGCGGCCCGGCGCGCGCGCCCACGCAGGAGGGCCACCAGCGCCGGCAAGGCAAAGAGCGCGGATTCGCGCACCAGGAAGGCGAGGCCGAGCACCGCGCCCGCGGCCAGGGCTCGCCACGGGCGGTCCTCCGCGCCCGCGGCCAGGACGAGGGCAGCCAGGACGATCGCGGCCAGCACCGTCTCCGGCATCGCCCAGTACACGTAGGGCAGCACTCCGGGCAAGACGAGCATGAGCAGCCCCACCTTCAGCCCCCGCGAGGGGTCCAGGTCGAGCGCTCGCGCCAGCGCGTAGGCCAGGAGGCCCGCCGCCAGGTAGGCGACCACGTTGAGCGAGACCGCGGCCGCGTTCCCGGCGCCGGCCAAGACGTCGAACGCGCCGAGGAGGATCGCGTACCCGGGGGCATGGACGTCCTGGTGGGGGTAGCCACGGCGGAGGATCGCGTCCGCGTCGTAGTAGCGCGCATCGAGGCTCCCCGTACGAGCGAAATGACGCGCGCCTCCCAGGTAGACGAACTCGTCGGCCAACGCCGGGCCCTGGCGCACGCCCAGGCCATAACCGACGAGGAGCACGGCCGCCGCGGCCAGGATCACGAGGCGATCGCGCCGGGAGCGGGAGCCTGGTACGGGAGAAGGGAGCAGGGTCACGGGCGCGGCCGCGAAGGGTAGCAGATCGCGCGCGCGGTCGGGACGGCTCAGCGGGGAGAGGGGATCCCGGCGGCGGCCGTGCGCCGCTCGGCGAGCAGCAGGTCCACGACCTGGCCGTAGCTCTGCACGCCCTGGGCCTGGCCCTGCGTCTTCAAGTAGGTGTCGTTGACTCGCTCCTGCACGCCGCTCAGGCGGCTCGCGTAACGCAGGTGCCAGGCGGCGAGGGCCGCGAGGTCGCGGCGAAGCGCGTCCGAGAGGCCGCCGCGCAACCGGCCGTAGGCCTCGCGGTCCACGTGGGCCAGCGCGGCCAGCGCATACAGCGAGGCCCGGAAGACGCCGGAATACTGGAAGTCGCGATCCGGGTGCGCGCGGCAGGCGAGGTAGCCGACGTAGTTCGCCTCCTCCTCCCGCGCGAACCCCCGCTGATGGGCCAGCTCGTGCGCCGCCGTGAAGGGAATCTCCCATTCCGGCAGCGTGGAGTTCACGTTGGCCTCGCAGGTGAACGGGATGAAGATCCCCGCGATGCCGAGGTAGGACATCGCCGGTGAAAGGAGGACCAGCTTGGGCCGACCCGACGCCGCCGGCAGGAGCAGGCGTTGCTCCAGGGCCTTCCCCGCAAACCCGAGCCGCGCGCGTCCCAGCGCGCCCCCCCGGCCGTCGGCCAGGCGGAGGACGCCGAGCTCGTCTTCGGGCAACCCTTCGCGCAGGCGTGAGGCTTCGGCGATCAGATCGCGCGCCAGGGCCGCGAGATCCTCGGGCCGGCCGGGTGAGACGTCGTAGTGAAGCAGAGTCGACACCGGCTGGCGGTCGTAGTTGAAGCCCCAGAGCAGGTCGAATGCCATGACCACGCCGGCCCCCGCCGCGGCCAGGCGCGCCATCCGTAGCCGGAGAGGCCTGCGCGCGCGCCTCTTCCACGTGACCACGAGGCGGACGGAGAGGATCGGGATCGCGAGGAGGCCGACGACGATCCCGACCTCCGCCAGCGAGAACGGCAGTCGGCCCGTCACGAAGGACACGGCGAGCGCCACCGCCGGATAGAGGCGGCGCGCGTAGAGATCCTCGACGACGGCCGGATGCCGGGAAGCGGCCGTCCGCGCGACCAGGACACACGCCCACAGAGCCGCCGCGAGGGTGGCGGATCGCAACGTCGAGTGCGGGGCGCGCGGGGGCCGCGCGGGAGGGGCGCTCAGGCGCCGGTCCCGAGGGCGAGGGCCTGGACGGCCGTGATGACGCCGACGTCGGCCAGGTCCTGGACCGAGCAGCCGCGCGAGACGTCGTTGACGGCCCGGCGCAGGCCCTGGAGGATCGGGCCCACCGCGGAGGCGCCGGCCAGACGCTCGGTGATCTTGTACGCGATGTTGCCGGCGTCGAGGTCCGGGAAGACGAAGACATTGGCCCGGCCGGCGAGGGGACTGTCCGGGCACTTCTTCTGCGCGACCGCGGGCACGAAGGCGGCGTCGAACTGCAGCTCTCCGTCTATCGTCAGCTCCGGCGCCGCGGCGCGGCACAGGGCGGCCGCCTGCCGGACGCGCTCGACATCGGGATGTGACGCGCTGCCCCGGGTGGAGCAGGACAGGAAGGCCACCCGCGGCTCGATCCCGAACGATCGCGCGGTGGCCGCGGTGGCACGGCCGATCTCCGCCAGCGTGGGCGGATCGGGCGCGATGTTCACCGAGCAGTCCGCGAAGAAGAGGACGCGCTCCGGCCAGACCATGATGAAGACGGACGAAGCGCGCTTGAAGCCGTCGCGCAGGCGCACGATCTCGAAGGCGGGGACAAAGGGCTTGGTCCGGCTGTCCAGTCCGGAGACCAGGCCGTCCGCCTCCCCGGCCTCCACCATCAAGGCCGCGAAGTAGTGCGGCCACGCCGCGCGCTCGCGGGCGAGGGGCTCCGTGACTCCCTTGTGCCGCCGCGCCTCGAAGTAGGCCCGCGCGAACCGTTCGCGGCGGGGATCGGCGGCGGGATCGTGCACCTCGATGCCGCCCAGGGGCACGCCCAGCTCGGCCGCGCGCGCGGCCACCGCGGGCGCGGAGCCCACCAGGAGCGGCCGCGCCAGGTCCTGGTCGCGCAGGAGGGCGGCCGCGCGCAACGCGCGCTCCTCGAGCCCTTCCGCATAAACGATGCGCAGGCCGCGGCCACGCACGCGGCCCCTCGCCTCGTCCATGAAAGTCAAAGGGTCCTCCTTTCTCCGGATGCTATACTCCGCGCACCCTGATGTTCCTCCTGGGACAGGCCGTTGGTAAGTACCAGGTCCTCTCCAATCTGGGCTCCGGCGGCTTCGGCACCGTCTTCCTCGCCAAGGACGCGTGGATCGACAAGAAGGTCGCCATCAAGGTCCCCCACCGTCAGAGTGGCGACTTCGACGACCTGCTGCAGGAGCCGCGCCTCCTGGCCGCCCTCGACCATCCGAACATCGTGGGCATCGTCACCGCCGAGCGCGTGGAGGGCGTGTTCTTCATCGTCATGGAATACGTCAAGGGCGAGAGCCTGGAGGCGGTGCTCGACCGCGAGAAGAGCCTCGACGTGCCGCGCGCCCTCGCCTACGCGGTGCAGATCCTGAAGGGCGTCGAGCACGCGCACCAGAACCAGATCCTCCACCGCGACCTCCGGCCGGCCAACGTGCTCGTCTCGGAGAGCGGCCTCGTGAAGGTGGCCGACTTCGGGACGTCGCGGCTCCTCGAGAAGTCGCATGCCACCACCGTCATCGGGAGCCCACCCTACATGGCGCCCGAGCAGTTCCAGGGCCGGGCCGTGCTCGCCTCCGACATCTACTCGGTAGGCGTGATGATGTACCAGATGCTCACGGGCCAACTCCCCTACTTCTCGCCCAATCCGGCCCAGATCGAGAAGATGGTGGCCCAGGGCCGCTGCACGCCCCCGCGCATCCGCAACACGCAGATCCCGCGCGAGGTCTCGGACATCATCATGAAGGCGATCGCGCCCGAGCTCAGCGAGCGCTACCAGCGCGCGGGCGAGCTCCTCGACGACCTCTCCACCTCCGCCGAGATCGACCACAACGCGACGGCCATGGAGGACATCCGCAAGCGGCTCAAGGCGCGCGAAGTCCCCAAGAAGGGGTTCTGCTGGCACTGCCGCAAGCCTCTGCATGCGCGATCCGATTCCTGTCCCTTCTGTGGCGAGAAGCAGTAGTTCTAACTAGCGCGCATACAGTCACTTCGGCCCCCCCCGTGAGTTGACACACACCGGCCGCCTGGCTAGAATCGGGCCGGCTGACGGCCCGTCACGAGGAGCCGCGCGAACATGACCTTCCCGAAGTCGGATGTCATCTGGATGAACGGGAAGCTCGTCCCCTGGGACGACGCCCGGATCCACGTGGGCTCCCACGTCATCCACTACGGATCGGCCGTCTTCGAGGGCGTGCGCTGCTACAACACGCCCGAAGGGCCCGCGATCTTCCGCCTCGACGCCCACACCGAGCGCCTCTTCAACTCCGCGAAGATCTATCGCATGGACATGCCGTACACCTTCGAGGAACTCTCGCGCGCGCAGATCGAGACGGTGGCCGCGAACAAGAAGGAAGCCTGCTACATCCGGCCCATCGTCTATCGCGGCTTCGGCCAGCTCGGCGTCAACCCGTTCCCCTGTCCCGTCGACGTCGCGATCATGGTCTGGGACTGGGGCCGCTACCTCGGCCAGGAAGCGCTGGAGAGGGGCGTCGACGTCTGCGTCTCCTCCTGGGCGCGCATCGCTCCCAACACCCTGCCCGCCATGGCCAAGACGTCCGCCAACTACATGAACTCGCAGCTCATCAAGATGGAGGCGATCAAGGCCGGCTACGTCGAGGGCATCGCCCTCGACTCCGACGGCTACCTCTCGGAGGGGAGCGGAGAGAACCTCTTCCTGGTCAAGAACGGAACTCTCCTGACCCCGCCCCTCGTATCCTCGGTGCTACCGGGCATCACGCGCGACACCGTCGTGCAGCTGGCGCGGCGCCTGCGGATCCCGGTGGAGGAAGCGCGGCTGCCGCGGGAGATGCTCTACATCTCGGACGAGGTCTTCATGACCGGCACCGCCGCCGAGATCACCCCCGTGCGGTCGGTGGACAAGATCACGATCGGCAAGGGCACGCGCGGACCGGTGACGGAGGCGCTGCAGAAGGCGTTCTTCGACGTGATCGAGTGCCGGGTCCCCGACGAATACGGCTGGCTCACGCCCGTCCGCGACGTCAGCGCGGCGGGATCGGTGGGCACACGACGGTCGACGGCGGGCTGAGGAAGAAGAATGCACATAAATGATCTCCTGAAGATCGCGTCCGAGCGGAAGGCGTCCGACCTCCACCTGAAGGTGGGCTCCCACCCCGTGCTGCGCATCAACGGCGAGCTCATCCCGCTGGTGGAGACCAAGCGCCTCATGCAGGAGGACACCATCGCCATGGCGTTCTCCATCATGAGCAACCGCCAGAAGCAGAAGTTCAAGGACAACCTCGAGATCGACATCGCGTATTCCGTGCCCGGCCTGGGCCGGTTCCGCTGCAACGTCTTCCAGCAGCGCGGCACGGTGGGCCTCGTCCTGCGCGTCATCCCGGTCAAGATCATGACCGTGCGCGAGCTGGGCCTGCCCATGGTGCTGGAGAAGATCTGCAACGAGCAGCGCGGGCTGATCCTGTGCACGGGCACGACGGGGTCGGGCAAGTCCACCACCTTGGCCGCCATGATCGACTACATCAACGCCCAGCGCACCGAGCACGTCATCACCATCGAGGACCCGATCGAGTTCCTGCACCGGGACAAGAAGTCGATCGTGAACCAGCGCGAGGTGGAGGTGGACACGCGCTCCTTCGCGGCCGCCCTGCGCTCCGCCCTGCGCCAGGACCCCGACGTGATCCTGGTCGGTGAGATGCGTGACTACGAGACGATCGAGACCGCCATCACCGCGGCCGAGACCGGCCACCTGGTGCTCTCGACCCTGCACACCCTGGACGCCACGGAGACCATCAACCGCATCATCTCCGTGTTCCCGCCCCATCAGCAGAAGCAGATCCGCCTGCAGCTCTCGGGCGTGCTCAAGGCCGTCATCTCCATGCGCCTCGTTCCGCGCGCGGACGGCCACGGCCGCGTGCCCGCGGTCGAGGTCATGATCGCGACCCCGTTCATCCGCGACTGCATCATCAACAAGGACAAGACCAAGCTCATCCACGAGGCCATCGCCGCCGGCGTGTCGCAGTACGGCATGCAGACCTTCGACCAGTCGATCTTCCAGCTCTACAAGAAGGAGCTCATCACCTACGACGAGGCGCTGCGGCGCGCGTCGAACCCGGACGAGTTCAAGCTGAAGATCCAGGGCATCCAGTCGACTTCCGACATGGCCGCGGAAGAGATGGAAAAGACGATGCAGTCGTTCGACATGGAGTAGGGGCTCGCGCAACGTCCGAATTGATCAGCGCACGACCTGGGTGAGCGAGTCCGTGCTCGTCGCGAAGTTCGCGGGATTCGGATTGTAGGTCGCCGTGATCGTCGAGCTCCCACTCGGCAGTTGTGTCGCCGTCGTCTGGTAGGACGCCATCCCCGTCGCATTCAAGTTCACCGTGCCCAGTAGAACGCCGTTCCGGCGGAAGGCGATGCTTCCCGTGGGCACGAGACCGGGCACCGCCGACGTCACCACGGCCTTGAACGTGACGCGAGTCCCGAAGGTGGACGGGTTCGGGGACGACGTCAAGGTGGTAGTGGTGGCGGCCGGCGCCACGACGTGAAACAGGGAGGCTGACGTGCCCATGAGGATGGTGGCATCGCCGGCGTAACGGGCGGTCGCCGTGTGCGTCCCCGCCGTCAAGGCCGTCGCGGTGGTGGTGAACCGGGCGATCCCGCCCGTGAGCGGCACGGATCGGGGGCCCAGGCCCTGGACGTTGAAGGTCACGAGCTCGCCGTCCGGCGGGGTGCCTCCCGGAGAGGAGACCTGCGCCTCGAAGGTCACTGTCTCCCCGTAGGAGGACGGGTTCGGGTTCGCGGTCAGGGTCACCGTCGGCGTGAACTTCAGGACGGAATGCGTGGCGTAGCCCAGGGTCCCCAGGAAGGTCGTGTTCCCCGCGTACGTGGCCAAGGCGAGATGGGATCCGACGGACAGGCTGGAGGTCGCGTAGGAGGCGCTTCCTCCGATCAGGCTCAGCACGATCGGAGTGGGACTGAGCCCGTAGAGCCGGATCTGCTGCCCGTCGGGGGGCGGGCCCTTGGGTGACGTCACGGTGACGGTAAACGTCACGGACTGTCCCACGTAGGACGGGCTCGGTGAAGAGGTCACCGTCAAGGTGGAGGGCACCTTCTGGACCGGCTGCGTGATGGCCGCGGAGGCGCTCGTGAGAAGGTTGGCGTCGCCGCTGTAGACCGCCGTGATGCTCAAGGTCTGCACGGACGTGAAGGTCTTCGGCAGGACCGCCTGGTTGCCCACCACCTGCACAACGCCGAGCACGGTGCTCGGCCCGCTCCGGAAGGTGACGCTTCCACCGACGGCCCCGCCGACCGGCGGCGTCACGGTGGCGGTGAAGGTGACCGGGAAGTTCACGTAGGCCGGGATCGAATCCGACACGAGCGTCGTCGTGGTCGCGGCTTTCGCCACCGCGACGGTCAGCGGCGTCGAAGTGCTCTCGTCCGAGTTGGAATCACCGAGGTACCGTGCAGTGTACGTGTGTGAGCCGGCCGACGGCCGAAGGGGCAAGCCGGCCGAGGCGGCCGCGAGGCTCACGTCCGGATCGAGGGGGGCCGCGCCGTCGCTGAAGCGGACCGACCCCGTGGTCGGTCCGGCCGTCGGCGAGGCCACCCCCGCGGTGAGGAGCAGCCCCTGGCCATAGATCAGGGCCGCCGCGTCCGCGCTCAGCGTCGTCGACGTGGACTGCTTGACCACCGTGTGGGCCAGCGAGGCCGATTGGCTCCCGGCGTGGACGGCGTCTCCGCCATAGAAAGCCTGGAACGCATGCGGGCCGGCGGCGAGCAGGGTCGTGGCCTCGCTCCCGGCGCCGCCGGTCAGCGTCACATCCGGCAGGAGCGTGGTCGGGCTTCCGTTGTCCTTGAATGAGACCGTCCCGCCGGGCGTGCCGTAGGGCGACATCACGGTGACGGAGAACGTGACCGGCTCTCCGAAGACGGACGTGTTGGCGGCCGCGGACGAGGTCAGTGTCGTTTGCGTCCGCGCGGGGATGCTCTCGCCGTTGACCGGGTAGAGGTTCTGGACGGGCAGGCCGTCGTGGAGGATTTGCAGCCTCGCCGACCGGAAGCCGACCGTCGTCGGCGCGAACGTGACCTGGATGCTGCAGCCCTCCCCGGCCGGCAACGTCGCCGGGCAGTTCGACGTCGTGGTGAAGTCGGACGCGGGCCCGAAGAAGCCAACGCCCGAGACGTGCAGGTCTCCGTTGCCGCTGTTCACGAGGCGCATCGCCTGAACCGCGGTCGCCCCGACCTCGACCCCGAAGAAGAACGGCCGCGTCCCCACGTACGCCGTCCCCTGGGCGCCGATGCCGTGGAGGTCGACGGAGCGCGGGCCCGCGGCTGCGCTGTGGGTGATGGAAAGGGAGGCGATGTGCACGCCCGCGAACCCCGGCGCAAAGGCCACGTCGACGTCACACGAGTCACCGGGGGCCAGCGAACGAACGCAGTCCTGAGCCGCGACGAACTCCGCCTGCGTGCTGGTCGAA